>CAYNHA010000162.1:0-7583 GCA_964397035.1 uncultured Verrucomicrobiota bacterium | reverse complement strand
TCTCCGGAATCAGCATCAGCCACTCCTCCGTCTCCCTCTCCAGCAACAAGATTTCCCAGGTGTTCACCGCCAGCGGCGGTTCCGGCTCCTATACCTGGAGCGTGTCCACCTCCTCCCTCGGTTCCGTCAATCCCACCACCGGAAGCGCAACCACCTATACCAGCACCAAGTCTTCCGGGGTCAACACCATCACCGTGACAGATTCCCTCGGAGCCACCAAAACAGCCACGGCCACGTACTAATGAAAAAGAAAACCTCCGCCGTCCCGCGCCTCTGCAAGATGGGTGCGCCTGAATCCCAGATCTGCATGACCGCCCGTGCGCTGGGCGAACTCTTCAACCATGTGGACGTGGATGCGCCCGATGCCCTGCTGACGCGCGCCCCGGCCTCGCGCAACACCGTCGAAGCCCTGCGCATCCTGCTCGACATCCTGTTTCCCGGACGCATCAGCGCCACCACCGTGGAAAGCTCCGAGCTCGGCGTGTTTCTCGTCCGGCGCCTGAGCGAAGCCTGGCGGTTGCTGCACCGCGAAATCGGCCGCGCCCTGCCCTACCGCTGGATCGGCGAAGCGGCCCGCGCCGAAGGCACCCGCCCGCCCAAGATGGACCATCTGGAGGCGGAGACCGATCGTATTTTGCGCGCCTTTCTGGACACCCTGCCCTCCGTGCGCCAGCTCCTCGTCGCCGACGTGCAGGCCGCCTACGATGGCGATCCCGCCGCGCTCACCTTCGCCGAAGTCCTGCTGGCCTATCCCGGCCTGATGGCCATCGCGGCCCACCGCCTCGCCCATGAGCTCTACAAGCTGAACGTGCCCATCATTCCCCGCATCATGAGCGAATGGACCCACACCAAGACCGGTGCGGACATCCATCCCGGCGCCCGCATCGGAAGGGCCTTCTTCATCGACCACGCCACCGGCGTCGTCATCGGCGAAACCGCCGAAATCGGCAACCACGTGAAACTGTACCAGGGCGTGACGCTGGGCGCCCGCTCCTTCGCCCTCGGCCTCACGGGGCTGCCCGTCAAGCACATCAAGCGCCACCCCACCGTCCGCGACCAGGTCATCATCTACGCTCACGCCACGGTCCTGGGCGGCGAAACCGTCATTGGCGAGCGCTCCATCATCGGTTCCAACGTGTTTCTCATGGATAGCGTCCCCCCGGACAGCGTGGTTTCCTCCAACCATCCGGAAGTCTCCATCCGCGAAAAAAAGAGCAAAACAAAATCCGCAAAAAAATAACTTGAAACCTGTGCGCACTCCGGTAGGATGCGCGCTCAATTGGATGGAGGCATAGCTCAGTTGGTAGAGCAACTGACTCTTAATCAGTGGGTCGTGGGTTCGAATCCCTCTGCCTCTACCATCCAAAACGCGAAAACACCCGAAAACATTGAGCCAAACGCTCGTTTTCGGGTTTTCTGTTTTCGCCGGGACAACATCCTCTCACAGAGACCACGGAGCCTACACAGAGACACCCCATTGTCTCCGTGAATCTCCGTGCCCTCTGTGAGAAACAGATCGGCTCAATTCCACTGGCGGGAGAGGCAAAGCCGCGCCGGGCGGCTACGGCCCTCCCACCAAAATGACCTGGAAGTAGAGCTGCCGGTCCTGGTCATTGGCGTCAAAGGTCAGGCGGGTGGTTTCCTCCGTGGCCAGATAGTCCTGCGCCAGCGGAAGGAACGGGCCCGCCATGGTGGTGGCAATGGCGATCTTGTAGGTCCGTCCCGGTACGCTTTGCCAGCTCAGCTCGAGGCCATTCGCGCTTTCGCGAAGCGCGGTCAGTTCGAGCACAGAGTCAACGCGCGTCGGATCGGTCCACGCCAGGAATTCTTGCCCATTGGTCAATCCATCACCGTCGGCATCTTCGTCGCGACCGCCGACGGAGTGTTCCGCGGCCCAGTCATCGTAGGTGCGGCCGGGACCGTCCACCGTCAGCGTGTACGGGCCGTAGGTCAGCTCGTCGCCGTCGTTTTCCAACTCCACCAACCGGTAGACATACGTGCCACCTGCGACGGCGGTCGGATCGATTTCCTCATAGACAATCGGCGTGACGCCGAAGAGCGGGAACGGCAACAGCTCTGGACTGATGCGCACCCATCCCTCGCCCACCTTGCGCTCCAGCCAGAAACCGGCCGTGCCCCACGACTCCACCGTTTCCCAGCGCACGATCGTCTGCCCACCGCTCGTGAAGGCTTCCACGTTGCCGATCACGGCCAGCAGCGGGCCTCCGCTGTAGCCGAAGTCGTAGTCGGCCGGGAATCCGCCCTTGCGCAAGGGCGAGACAAAGACGCCTGCCGGGTTGCGGGAATCGTTCGTGCCACCGCCGGCACGGATGTGCGTGGCTTTGTAAGAACCGGCAACGAGAATGGACTGGTTCGTATCCATCCGCACGGTAAAGCGCGGCAACTGATCCGTGGCCGGATCATTCGTCGTGGCTTCATCGTAGCGCGGATCGAGCAGGAGATTGGAGAACCGATACAATCCATTGGAACCCGTCTGAGTCTGCAGGTTCACGGGCGTTCCCGTGGGATATTCCACCGTCAGGGAAACCTGCACGCCCGGCAATCCCGGCTCGCCGCCATCTTGCAGACCGTTGCCGTTGATGTCATACCACACCCGGTTGCCGAGCTCGGCATACGGCAGATAGAATCCAATATTTCCCAGCGTGTTCACACTCCCGCCGGAAACCGAGATGTGGGCAATGGCCGCGGCAGAACCACCTTTGGGCAACACGAAGGGACTGCTCTGGTAACCGAACATCAAGTGATACACATCGACCACTTCCACTTCGTAGGTACCGTCCGGCAAGCCGTTGAATCGATAAACGCCGTCGGGGCCGGTGTACAGGTAGCCCATCGACATGCCGTTGGTCTGACGCAGCACGACCATCACATCTCCGAACCGGTCGGGCTCGTCCGCATCGATCAGTCCGTTGGCGTTGCTGTCCCGCCACAAAATGCCTTCAATGGCATTCGTGGCCGGAGCGATGTAGCCGAAGTTCTGCTCCAGATTGATCTCGCCCGCCCCCAGCACCACGGAACCGGTCGGCGAGACCGTATGGTTCCAGGCAGCAGCACCAAACGGCAGCGTGGAGGTGTCCACCGTCACTTCATAGGTCGCCGCGGGCAAACCGCCAAAGTAGTAGCGTCCATCCACATCGGTCAGCGCGGTGCCGATGCGGTTGGTGCCCGTGGCGTCATATAGGTTCACCGTCACGTTCTGGAGTCCCTCGCCGTGCTGCGGCTCGCCGCCATCCCCATCTCGGTCATGGAAGACCGTGCGCCCAATCAAGCCCAGCCCGGGGGCCTGATGTTCAGGGGCAAAACCAAAATCTTGATCCCGAATGGAGTTCGCGCCGTTCGCCACAACCGTGCACCGGCGGTCCAGGATGCCGCTGGGGCTACCCGTCTGAACGCGGCGGTTCAGGACATTCCCGGAATCGCTTACCCAGACCGTAAAGGTACCCGCAGGCAAGCCCCTGAATAGGAAGAGGCCGTCCACATCGGTCACGGCATGGGCCACCGCATTGCTGGCGGCGTCCAGAAGCGTGACGGTCACGCCAGAAATGCCGGGCTTGCCCTCCTCCCGCTCGCCGCTGGCATTCAGATCCAGATAGATCACGCCGCCAATGCGACTCCCTTGTGAAAACACATAGCCAAAGTCGGCATTCACGAACACGCTGCCGGGGGCCAGCAGGACAGGCGCGGTCGTCTGGTGATCGCGACAATCCACCGGCAACACGACGCCAAAGTAATCCGGATCGCCCGTTTGCGTGTAGCCTGCCGGCAACGTGGTCGTGTCCACGCGCACCACATACGCCCCTGCATCCAGCGCCGGGAAGATGTACGTGCCAGAGGCATCGGTAGTGGCGACGGACACCCGCGTGGTGTAGGCGCCGTTGGTGCTGGCATCGATGTACAGCCCGATCGACACATTCGGAATGCCCGGTTCGCCCCCGTCTTGCGCGCCGTTGCGATTGGCATCCACCCAGACGCGGTCGCCGATGGCTCCTTGCACGGAATTCGTAAGCGACCAGTTGTAGCCGAAGTCCAACGTGCGAATCGATTCGCCGGCATTCATCGTCACTGTGGATTGGTGATTCGTGGTGCCGTCCGGATCGTACGTCAAGTTTTCGGAGAGCGAGCCCTCGAGCGTGTTCGTGTCCACGCGCACCGTGTACTCGCCCGGCAACAAATCGGCGAAGAGATACAAGCCCGCCGTGTCCGTCCGGGTCTCGCCCACGAGCGTTCCGTTGGTCAGCAGTTCCAGGCGGACATTGGGAATGCCCGACTCGCCGGTGTTCTGCACGCCGTCCCAATTCTCATCCAGCCAGACCGTGTCGCCCAGCGAGGCCGGAGCGTGCACAATCGTCAGGAAGCCGTTGGTCCCGCCCTGGTAGTTCGCCTCGTTGACCGTGCCCGTCACCGCATAGACGCTCGGATTGGTCGGAGCCGTGGCGGAGCCGTCGTAGGTGAAGTCCACCGTCAATCCGGCGGGCACCGTGATCGCCCGCGCATGCTTGGGAATGCCATCGCCCACATGATGCAGGTTCGTCAGCGTGACGAGCGCCGTCGCCTTGCCCACCACCAGCAAGCCGGTGGAGGAACCCTGCCAATCCGCATCGGCCACCGTTCCCGTCACCGCGTAGGAACCCGCGTTCGTCGGCGCCCACGCGTTGCCGTCGTAGGTGAACTCCATCGTCAGGCCGGCGGGCATCGTCGTGGCCGTGACCGTCCGCGCCGTCCCGTTGTAAGTCTGCGCCAGATTTTGCAGAACAACCGTTGCCGCCGCCTTCCCGACCACCAGCGTGCCCGTGGCCGAACCTTGCCAATTCGCCTCGTTGACCGTCCCCGTCACCGCATAGCTTCCGGCATTGGTCGGCGCCCAGCCATGGCCGTCATAGGTGAAGTCCACGACCAGCCCCGCCGGCATCGTCGTGGCCGTGACCGTCCTCACCGTGCCGTCGTACGTCTGCGCCAGATTTTGCAGAACAACCGTCGCCGCCGCCTTCGCGACCACCAACGTGCCCGTGGCCGAGCCTTGCCAGATCGCTTCGGCGACCGTGCCGGTAACGGCATAGCTGCCGGCCAGGGTCGGAATATTCGTCACCCCGTTGTACGTGACCATCACCGTCACCCCCGTCGGCGCCGTTTCCGCCACCACTTCCCGCGGCGTCCCGTCATAGGTTTGGGTCAGATTCGTCAGCGTGACAATGGCGACCGCCTTCTCCACATTGAAGACGTTGGTCACGGGCGACGCGGCCAGCCAGCTTGCGTTGCCGGGCTGGGACGCGCGCAGGGTCACCTCGCCATCGCCATTGAACGTCAGGCTCGTGACGGTTGCCAAAACCCCGGGGCCGCTGAGCACGTCGTAAACGACCGGCAAACCGGACGAGGCCGTGGCCGCGAGGAAGGCGACGTTGGTCGCCACCTGGTTCGGAATTGCCGGGAACGTGATCGTCTGGGCGGCCGACTGCACGAGCAGCGTGTCCGTGGCCGTTCCGACGTAGTGGTCGTCATGCACCTCGGCCACCACCTGGTAGGTACCGCCGGTGACGGGCGCATCGTTGGCTCCGTCGTACGTGATGGAAACAACCAGGCCGGCGGGCATCGTCGTGGCCGTGACCGTCCGAGGCGTGCCGTCATAGGTCTGCGCAAGCCCGGCCAGATACACAACGGCCGTTTCCTTGGTGATCGTGAGGATGTTCTGAACTTCCTGCCGATACATCGCGTCGTTGACGATGCCGGTCACCATGTAGACGCCCGGATCCGTCGGCGGCACGAGCCCGCCTTCATACGTGATGTCCACGGCCAGGCCGTCCGGCTGGGTGGACGCCAGAACGGGCCTCGGGGTGCCGTCATAGACCTGCTGGAGCGGGCTGAGCTCAAGCGTCGCCTCCGCCCGGGTGATCGTCACCGTCCGGACAACCGTGGCCGCCGACTCCCAGGTTGAATTGCCCGCCTGCGAGGCGGAAACAACCACCTCGCCGGGGCCGGTGTAAGTCATTTGCGACGGACTCGTCGCCGCCCCCAGTTGGGCCGGGCCGGAGACGAGCGTGAAGCTCACCGGCAAGCCGGATCCAGCCGTGGCGTTCAGCGGCGTGACGTGCGTCGTCAACTGGTTCGTGGGCATGTCGAAGACGATGTTCTGCGGGGCCTGCAGAATCGTCAGGGTGCCCGTCACGCTGCCTTGGTAGTTGATCTCGCGGACCGTTCCCGTGACGCCGTAGCTGCCGGGATCGATCGGCTGGACACCGCCCTCGTAGGATAGTTCGACCGTCAGCCCGGCCGGCATCGTGGTCGCCGTGACGCTCCGGACCGCCCCGTTGTAGGCTTGGTTCAGATCCTCCAGATATACGGCGGCATCCGCCTTGGCCACCACGAGCGTGCCCGTCGCCGCACCCTCGTACCGAGGATCGCTGATGACGGCCGTCACTTCATAGCTGCCAACGTTCGTCGGAGCATCGGGCAGCCCGTCGTAGCGGACTTCCGTCTCAAGCCCGGCGGGATCCGTCGTGTACAAAGCCACGCGCGAATCGCCGTTGTACGTCTGGTCCAGATCGCTCAAGGCGACCGTTGCCGCCGCAGGATACACCGTCAAGGTGTGAGCCACGTCGAATGCCGGCATCCACTTCGAGTTGCCCGGTTGCGAAGCGACGACCTGAACCCGCCCGGCCCCCGTGAAGACAAGCGTGGAGCCGCCGCTGATATACGCCGGGCCGGACGCCACCGCGTAATACACCGTCAGCCCGCTGGAAGCCGTGGCGCTTAGCCCGACGCGACTGGTCGCCATCTGGTCTGCGATCGCCGGGAACGTGATCTCCTGCGGAGTCTGGATGGTGTATGTGAACCCGTTGGTGCGCACGGTGGTGCCGAAGTGGGTGGACACGATCTGGACGTTGCCCGTGATCGCGTCTGGCGCGGCGCCTGCGATGACCACGACCTGCGTGGCCGACTGGCTCACGATCTGCTGGACGGGAATGCCCGCAAGGCTGACCTGCGTCACGTCCGTGCCGTCGCCCAGGTTGGATCCGAAAATCGCGACTTCATATCCGCCGAGAGCCAGGCCCATGCGCGGCGCGACGCCATAGGCCCCGAGGCCATAGTCCTCGTTGGGCTGCGCAATCGACAACTGGCTGTAGTTGTTGCGGCCCCAAACCACGATGGTTCCGTCTTCCTTGAGCCCCACCGTGTGCCAGGTGCCGCAACTGACTTCCACGAATCCCGTGTTCGGGGACGGCACGTTGCACTGGCCGTACGAGTTGTCGCCCCAGCACACGATCGAACCGTCGGCCCGGAGCGCCGCGGCATGGCCCTTGCGCGCCGCGATCGCAACAATGTCGCTGTTGGGCGTCGGCACGCCCGTAGATCCCCAGGTGACGACCGTCCCGTTCGTCTTCAACCCGACCGAGAAGGCCTGTCCTCCGGCCACGGCCACGAAGTCGCTGTTGGGCGACGGAACGTTGCACTGGCCGCCGCCATTGTCGCCCCACGCCACCACGGAGCCATTCGCCTTAACGCCCAGCGAAAAATAGTCGCCGGCGGCGATCCCCACAAAGCCCTCGTTGGGCGACGGCGAATTGCAC
>CAYNHA010000161.1:0-12858 GCA_964397035.1 uncultured Verrucomicrobiota bacterium | reverse complement strand
TGGAACGGGGGCTATTCGGTGTTTGGCCATGTCACGACCGGGATGAATGTGGTGACGTCGATTGCCGCCGTGGCCGTGCAGGGGCAGTGGGAGCGCCCGGTGGAGGATGTGGCGCTCCATTCGGTGACGATTCGCCGCGTGGGAGCCGCCGCCACCAACTTCAACATCGCCGCGCAGGGGGTACCCGTGGTCGAGCCGGGGCGGATGAGCGCCACTCCGGCGGGGACCAATCTGGTGCTCCGAGTGGAGCAGATCCCCCAGACCAAGCTGTTGTTCTGCGAGTCGGCAAGTCTGGGATCGTGGAATTTTTCGAATTGGGGCTTCTATACCGGAGTCTCGACGGTGGTCACGGGGTCCATTTCCCAGGCATCGCTTGGAGACAAATACTTTTTCCACGCCACCCGCACCTGGTTCCCGGTCCCCATTACGTCGATGTCGAGTCCGCGTGGCCGCTATTTCACATTTTGGTGGAATACGGTTCCGGCGGTGAAGTACGAGGTGGTCTTCAATTCAAATTGGCTGGTTCAGGGGCAGTACCGTGTCACAACCGGGACCAATGCTCCCATTTTGGGCTTGGTTTTTATCGGTGACAGTTGGCTGCAGGAGCCCTATTCGGCGAGGCTGGGTTTTCAGGATGATTCCGGCCAGGTGTTCAGCTATTCACTGGGGTTTAATCCGGGCCAGGCCACCAATCGTTTCACGATGTCGAGCGGCGTTACGGGGATCTTCTCGATTCAATAGCGCTTGGGGCTGGAAAAACGTTTTTGTTGCACAATTTTGTGGTTGCATCGGGGGGGTGATTGTGGGAGTTTTCGAAGGGTTGCGGTTCTGTTTCCCCATCTGAAATTCATAAGGAGCAAGCATGATGAAAAAATGGTTGTGTGGAGCGTTGATCGGGATGCTGGCGCTGGCGGGCAGTGCCGTGGGGGCTGAGTACACGGATGCGGCCACGAACTATCCCGGCGGGTCCTGGACCAACGGATCGAATGGCGGAACTGGGTTTGATGCCTGGGCGATCGTGGCGGACGGGGGAACCAATGGCTGGGCCGGTTGCGGCATCTGGAACAGCGCGGGTGCTGGTTTGATGATGGGCGAGGCGTTCGGCTATGTGGGCAAAGTCGGGCATGTCACGATTGACCGTGATTTTTCCCAGGCGCTGAACACCAATGATTCGTTTGAACTCGATTTTGGCGTCAACTGGGACTCGGACACAGGCAACAAGGGCTTCAGCCTGTTTTCCCATGGCACGGAAGTAATCAATGTGAACCATGGCGGGTATCCGGGCAATATCACCATGAACGGAGTGAATGCCTTTACGAACTACGGCACCAACACGATGCATTGGACATTCACGCAGGTTGCGGCCAACCAGATTCGGATCAATGCCACGGGGCGCAACGGAGTGGATACCTATTCCACGACGGTGACCACGGCGAATGCCTGGGGCTATTTGGGCGCCGTCCGTTTCTATTCCTCGGGATTGGCGGCCGACGCCCCCGATCAGCGCCAGAGCTATTTTGATCACCTCAAGTTGACCCAAAGCGGCACGCCGCCTCCGGAGCCGATGGGGTTGACTTTCAGCAGCGGAACGTGGAATCCCTCCGCCCTGGGCGCCTATCCGTTTGAGTTGACGCGCGAAGGCGCGGTGGGCGATGAGATCGTGCTGACCAGTAGCAACACCAATTCGGTCACGGTGCCGGCGAGCGTGAGTTTCGCGGCGGGGACCAACAAGGTGAGCTTCAATGCCACGGTGGTGAGTTTGACGGCCGGCCCGGCCACCCTGATCGCCAGCAACGTGGCCAGTGGCGTTTGGGCTGAATACAACGTGACCCCGGTGGCTCCCACGCTTTCCTTCACGGGCGGCACGTGGGATCCGAGCGCGGTGGGCGCCTATCCGTTCGAGCTCACGCGCGTGGGCGCGGTGGGCGACGCCATCGCATTGAGCAGCACCGACACCAATGTCTTGACCGTGCCGGCGAGCGTGAGCTTTACATCCGGTTCCAATACCGTGAGCTTCAACGTGACCGTGGTGAGCCTGACCGCCGGAAACGCGAAGGTCATTGCCACGAATGCGGCGAGCGGCGCCTGGGCGGAATATGAAGTCAAGCCGGTTTCGCCGGCCGTGGAGATTGGTCCCATCACCGTTACGGCCAGCAGCATCGGATTTGCGGTTCCTGCCGGTCAGGGCCTGTACAACGTCTATGGCGCGGACAGCGCCCTGGTGGCTTGGCCCTGGCCCGTGCTGGTCAGCAATACGGATTACACCGTCAGTGGCGGTGTGGTCACGATCTCGACCACGAACGCGGCCCGCCGCAGCATCCGCATCGGCGTGGTGAGCGCTCCCTAGAGAGCTTGGTTCAATTCAAGCGCCGATCCCTTTGCCGGGATCGGCGTTTTTTTTGTCCTTACGCGGGAGCGCGGGCATCTTGCCCGCCATTTTTCCGGCGGGGGCCGTTTTCTGGCGGGCAAGATGCCCTCGCTCCGGCGGTTTTCGTGATCGGCAGGCTTTATTCTTCCGAAGGTCCCGGAGGGATTTCCAGGAGGAACGTACACCCCTTGCCGGGAGAGGTTTCGACGCGGGCAGTGCCTTGATGGGCCTCGACGATTTGCTGGACAATGGGCAGGCCCAGGCCGCTGCCGCCCGAGGCACGGGACCGTCCCTTGTCGGCCCGGTAGAACCGGTCGAAAATGCGCTTGGCGTCTTCGGGTTTGAGACCGGGGCCGCGATCAACGACCGCCATTTGCAGATGGCTGTTTTCGAGAACCCGAACGCGGATTTCGATGGGACCGACCAGCGCATAGAGGATCGCGTTCTTGACGAGGTTGACGAGGGCTTCTTCGATCAGTCCGCTGTTGAGATGCCAGACGAGTTTCTTGGGCACGTGGGGCTCGATTTCGATGCCCGCCTTGGCGGCCCATTCGCCGCAGTGGGAGATGGCCGCCGCGATCACGTCCGGAACGGAAACCATGGACCGGGCGATGCCGACGGTGTGGGATTCGTTCCGGAGCCAGGCGAGGCGCAGAAGATCGTCGATGATGCGCAGGATCCGCCGGGTGTGGCGCTCGATGGTGCGCAGGGATTTTTTCAGGAAAACGCCGTCCTCGGTCCCGTGGGTGAGGAGGGTTTCGGTATAGCCCAGAATGAGGGTGAGGGGCGTTTTGAGTTCGTGAGAAACGTTGGTGGCGTACTCCTCGCCGGCGGATTCCAGGCGGCGAAGGGCCGTGATGTTCCGGATCAGCAACAGCAGGGGATTTTCCGATGGTTGCGGGCCGGTGCGCAGGATTGTTCCCGAGATCTGGCACGGTCCGTGGACGGCGGGCATATAGATTTCGGTGGCCTGAAGACGGCCTGTGGCGCGGATGTGGGCGATCAGTTCGCCCAAGGGGGCCGGGCTTTCCAGGCTGGACAGGGAGCCGCCCTCCAGAGAACCGGGCGGCGAACCCAGAAGGGTGGCGGCGGGCGCATTCGCGCGCAGGATCCGGTTGTGTCCGTCGAGCAGGAGAAGGCCGTCGGGAAGAATCTCGAAGAGGGCGTTGGAAACCGCGCGGGCATCGCCCGACCCCTCATCTCCCCACGGGGTTCCGGGATCCGGAGGGGGAGGCATGAAATCAGGCTTCCTTGAAGCGGTATCCAACCCCCCGGACGGTTTCGATCCAATGGCCCAGGGTACCCAGCTTCTTGCGAAGGCTGACCATCTGGACATCGACGATCCGGTCGGTCACGGAATAGGATTCGCCGCGGACCTGATCCACGATGTATTGGCGGGAGAACGCCTTGCCGGCGCTTCCGGCCAGCAGGTGGAGAATCAGGAATTCCGTATGGGTCAGGTGGATTTCCTTTCCCTTGATCTCGACCTTGTGCCGCTGGGAATCGATGGTGAGCGCGCCAATATGAAGGGTGGGGAGAGCCACTTCCATCTGGCTGGGCGGGGGGGGGCGGCGGAGAATCGCATGGATGCGCGCCACGAGGACCTTCGGGCTGAACGGCTTGGTGACATAGTCGGAGGCGCCCATTTCAAGGCCGGCAATGATGTCGGCCTCGCTGTCCTTGGCCGTGAGCATGAGAATGGGGATGTGGCGCGTCGCCTCGCCAGCCTTGAGTTGGCGGCAGACTTCGAGGCCGCTGATCCCCGGCAGCATCAGGTCCAGCAGAATCAGGTCGGGCTTGCTTTCCTGGAGGGCGGCCAAGGCGTCCTCCCCGTTGTCGGTGGTGGATACGGAAAAATTTTCGCGCTCCAGATTGAACTTCAGCAGGTCCTGAATGTCATGCTCGTCTTCGACCAACAGAATGGCTTCACGGTTCATGTCCCAACGTCCTGTTCTCTGGCGAGAATCATCGCCGATGGTTTTCCAGAATAGCGGTCGGGAGCGGGTTCGTCAATCGGCTCGAAAAACGCCTCGGTTTCGTTTTGACCTCGGATGTCGGGCCGTCTATGGTATCCGCCCATAACTTTGCAAGAAGGAATCCCTATGCGCATCTTGACGTTGCTCTGTCTGTTGACCCTGATGTCGGCCTGTCGCGAAAAGACGGTGCAAGAGACCCCCGTCACTCCTGTGGTGGCGTCGGAAGTGATCGTCCGGGACCAGCCCGTCTATTTCGAGGCGATGGGCCAGACGCTGGGCTCGCAGGACGTGGAAATCACGGCGCGGGTGGAGGGGATCCTCGAAAGCATCCATTTCCGAGAGGGTTCCACGGTCGACGAGGGGACGCTGCTCTACACGATCGATCCCCGCACGCTGGAGTCGAACCTGGAACAGGCCAAGGGCTCGCTGGCCCAGGCGGAGGCGGCGCTCGACAAGGCCCGCCGCGACGTGGCGCGGCTGACCCCGCTATGGGAGAAAAACGCCATTTCGCGCCAGATGGTGGATGATGCCGTCGCCGCGGAGAGTTCGGCCTCCGGTGCGGTGACGGCCGCCAAGGGGGCGGTGGAGAACATGAAGATCCAATTGGGCTACACGAAGATCTATGCGCCCATCACCGGCCTCATCGGCAAGACGGAGGTCAAGCCCGGCAACCTGGTGGGCCGCGGGCAAAGCACGCTGCTGACCACGATGTCCTGCCTGGATCCGATTCATCTGCGTTTCAGCGTGAGCGAGCAGGATTATTTGACGTGGAGCCGGGTGCATGCGGCCCAAGGGTCGAACGCCCCCCCGAAAGGGCTTGTGGAACTGATTCTCAGCGATGGCACCGTTCATCCTGAAAAGGGGACGGTGGTGTTCGCCGACCGGAACGTGGATTCCGCCACCGGCACGCTGCTGATGGAAGTGGCCTTTCCGAATCCGGAGCACGTCCTGCGTCCGGGCCAGTTCGGGCGCATCCGGGCCCCGATCCGCCAGATTCCCCATGCCATTCTGGTGCCCCAGCGCGCGGTGCAGGAATTGCAGTCGACCTACTCCGTCTTCGTGGTCGGCGCCGACAACAAGGCGGAATTCCGCAAGGTTGCGCTGGGACCCAGCGTGGACAATTTGTACGTGATCGAATCGGGCCTCCAGCCGGGCGAGAAAGTGGTGACGGAAGGCGGCCAGAAGCTGCAGAACAACATGCCGGTATCCGTTACGCTCCAGCCGGCCGCAGACAAATCCACCGCCACCGCCGAGTAACGCCATGGCGCAATTCTTCATTCGTCGGCCGATTCTGGCCATGGTGATTTCGATCCTGGTCGTTTTGATCGGGACCCAGACGTTGCTGGACCTGCCGGTCGAGCAGTATCCGCTGCTTTCGCCGCCCAACATTCAGGTCACGGCCACCTATCCCGGCGCCAGCGCCGAGGTGGTGGAGCAGTCCGTCGCCACACCGATCGAGCAGCAGGTCAACGGCGTGGACAACATGCTCTACATGAAATCGCTCAATTCGAGCGATGGCCGCATGCAGTTGAACGTCACCTTCGAGGTGGGGAGCGATCTCGACAACGCCAACATGCTGACCCAGAACCGGGTGGCCCAGGCCCAGTCGCGCCTGAGCTCGGACGTGACGGCCCAGGGCGTCAACGTCAAGAAGGTCAATCCCAGCATCCTGATGATCGTGTCGATCTATTCGCCCAAGGGCACCTACGACAACCTGTTCCTGAACAACTTCGCCGTGCTCAATGTCCGCGATGCCCTGCTGCGGGTGCCGGGCGTGTCCCAGGTGGACATGGCGGGCGGCGCGGAATACAGCATGCGCGTCTGGCTGAAGCCGGACATGCTGGCCAAGCTGGGACTGACGCCGGCGGACGTCATCAGCGCCATCCGCGACCAGAACGTGCAGGCTCCGGCGGGGCAGATTGGCGGCGCGCCGTCTCCCGCCGACCAGGAATTCACCTATACCGTGCGGGCTCCCGGCCGCCTGACCACGCCGGATGAATTCGGCGAAATTCTGGTCCGTTCCACCGAAGATGGCCGCCAGGTGCGCCTCAAGGATGTGGCCCGCGTCGAGCTCGGGGGCGAGACCTACAAGTCGTTTGGCCGTTTCAACGGCAAGGATGCCGGCCTGCTGATGATGTACCTGCTGCCGGGCGCCAACCAGATCGAAAGCGCCAAGGGCATCTACAAAACGCTGGAGGATTTGAAGAAATTCTTCCCCGACGACGTGGACTACGCGATCACCTATGACTCGACGCCGGCGGTGTCGGCCTCGATCGAGGAAATCGTCCACACCTTGTTCGAGGCCATCGTGCTGGTGGTGTTCGTGGTGTTCATCTTCCTTCAAAATGTTCGCGCAACGCTGATCCCCCTGATCGCCATTCCCGTTTCGCTCATCGGCACCTTCGCCTTCTTCCCGGCGCTGGGCTTCACGGTCAACACGCTGACCATGTTCGGCCTCGTGCTGGCCATCGGCATCGTGGTGGACGATGCCATCGTGGTGGTGGAGGCCGTGATGTCGCACATCGAGCGGGGCAAATCGCCGCGCGAGGCCACCGAGCAGGCCATGCGCGAGGTGACGGGTCCCATCATCGGCACCTCCGCCATCATGGTGGCGGTGTTCGTGCCGGTGGCGTTCATCGGCGGCCTGACGGGCCGCATGTATGCGCCGTTCGCGCTCACCATCGCGGTGTCGGTCATCATCTCCACCTTCAACGCCCTGTCGCTCAGTCCGGCGCTGTCCAGCCTGCTGCTCCGCCCGGCGCATGTGGAGGATTCCCCGCTGCGCCTGTTCTACAAGGGATTCAACTTCTGTTTTTCCCGCACCACCAACGGCTACCTTCGCACGGTGGGTCGCCTGGCCCGCCGGGCCGCGCTGAGTCTGGTGGCGATTGCCGGGGTGGGCCTGATGGGTGGCAAGCTGTCCACGATTGTTCCGTCGGGATTTGTGCCCATCGAGGACCAGGGCATTTTGATGGCGAACATGCAGTTGCCGAACGCGGCCTCGCTGGAGCGCACGAGCGAAGTGGCCAAGCGCGTGGAGGAAATCCTGCAAACCACGCCGGGCGTGGAGTCGTACAACGCGCTGGGCGGCATGTCCATCCTGAGCGGCACCTACACCCCCAATACGGCCACGTTCTTCGTCCGCCTCAAGCCGTGGGAGGAACGTCAGACGCCCGAAACCCAGTTGCGCGGGCTGGTGACGAGCCTGCGGAAGCGCATGGGCGCGATTCCCGAAGCGGTGGTATTCCCGTTCGTGCCGCCGTCCCTGCCGGGGTTTGGCGTCGCGGGCGGCTTCGACGTGCTGCTGCAGGACCGCAGCGGATCGATGTCGGTGCAGGATCTGAACGCGCAGGTCCAGAACTTCATCCAGGCCGCCCGCAAGCGGCCGGAACTGACCGGGCTGTTCACCTCCTTCGACCCCACGGTGCCGCAGGTGGCACTGACTGTGGACCGAGAAAAGGCGCGGACCCTGGGCGTCCAGCTCAGCGATGTGTTCTCCACGTTGCAGGCGTCGCTGGGCGGGGCCTACGTGAACGACTTCAACCGCTTTGGGCGCCTCTACCGCGTCTATGTGCAGGCGGATTCCGATTTCCGGCAAAAGCCGGAGGACATCGGCCAGTTCTACGTGAGGAGCCGCACCACCAACGCGATGATACCGCTTTCCTCCCTCGTGAACGTCGCGCCGGACTCCGGTGCGGAATTGACCATCCGATACAACCTCATGCGCTCGGTGGAGGTCACCGGCCAGGCCGCCGACGGCTACAGTTCGGGCCAGGCCATGGATGCGGTGGAGGAAGTGGCTGCAGAAGTCCTGCCGCGCGAGATGGATGTCTCCTTCACCGGCCTGTCCTATCAGGAAAAAGTGGCGCCCAATTCCACGCCCACCCTCATTCTGGCCGTGGTGTTCGTGTTCCTGCTGCTCTCCGCGCTCTATGAAAGCTGGACGCTGCCCTGGAGCGTGCTGCTCATCACGCCGACCGTCCTGCTGGGCTCGTTCCTGCCGGTCTGGCTGTTCGGGTTCGACAACAACGTCTATGTGCAGATCGGCCTGGTCATGCTCATCGGGCTGGCCGCCAAGAACGCCATCCTGATCGTGGAGTTCGCGAAGATGCAGCGCGACAAGGGCGCCACGCCCGTGGATTCCGCCATGGAGGCCGCCAAGCTCCGCTTCCGCCCCATTTTGATGACGGCGTTCTCGTTCATCCTCGGGGTGCTGCCGCTGGTGACGGCGAGCGGCTCCGGCGCCAACGCGCGCAAGATGATGGGCATGGCGGTGCTCTCCGGCATGCTGATGGCCACGGTGCTGGGGGTCTTCCTGACTCCCGCCTTCTTCGTGGTGATTGAGCGGTGGAACGAACGCCGGAAAGGAGGCGCGAAGTGAGAACCTTCCCGCAAACGATGGCTTCCTGCGCGCGCCTCGGCCTTGCACTCTGCGCGGCCGCCGGCCTTTGGGGCTGCGCCACGGGCCCCGACTACCACCGTCCCGACCTGGCCCTGCCCGGGGCCTGGCGCTCGGCGGCGGGGGACTCCACGAACTCGCTGGCCGACCTCTCCTGCGCCGACCTGTACCGCGACCCGGTGCTGAACGGCCTGATCGCCACGGCGCTCTCCAACAGCCCCGACGTGCGCAGTGCCGTCGCGCGCATCGAGGAAGCCTCCGCCGCCCTGCGCATCCAGCGCTCCGCCTATCTGCCGTCCATCAATGGCTCCGGCACCTACACCACCGCGCGAAAAGGAAACCTCAAGCCCTTGCCCGGCACGGAAGGCGACGAGTACGACCTCTTCGGCGCGCTTTCCTACGAACTGGACCTCTGGGGCCGCATCCGCAGGCTCAACGAGGCGGCCCTGGCCCAATACCTGGCCTCGGAGGAAGCCGCCCGTTCGGTCCGGATCGGGCTGGTGGCCAACGTGGCCTCGACCTATTTCAATTTGCGCGCGCTGGACCGCCAGCTCGAAATCGCCACCGACACGCTGGCTTCGCGCAAGGACATGCTGGAGCTGACGCAAATCAAGTTCGACGAAGGCCAGGGCGTGGTTTCCGAGCTCGACGTGGCCCAGGCGCAGACGCAGGTGTCCTCGACGCAATCCTCCATCGCCAGCCTCCGGCGCTCGGTCGCCGTCACCGAAAACGCCCTGTGCATCCTGCTCGGCAGCTATCCGCGCGAAGTGCCCCGCGGCCTGGGCATCGCGGAACAGTGGCAGCCGGAGGACGTGCCTGCCGGGCTGACCTCGGACCTGCTGCTGCGCCGCCCCGACCTGAAGACCGCCGAGCAGAACCTCATCGCCGCCAACGCCAACATCGGCGTGGCGCGGGCGGCCTACTTCCCGACCCTGTCCATCACCGCCGCGCTGGGGCTGCAAAGCGACGAGCTCAGCGACCTGTTCGACACCGGCCTCTCCAAGGCGTGGAGCTTCAGCCCCAGCCTGACGGCGCCCATTTTCAACGGCGGCAAGCTGCGCGCCAACGTGCGGGTGGCGGAGGCGAAGCAGAAGGAAGCCTTGGCAGATTACGAAAAGGCCATTCAGAACGCCTTCCGAGAAGTCAACGACGCTCTCGCCGGTGTCCAATACATCCGCCAGCAGTTGGCGGCGGACGAGGACACCGTGCAGGCCGAAAGCCGCCGCCTCGAACTCTCCCAGATGCGCTACGAGGGCGGCGTTTCGGATTATAGCGACGTGCTCGATGCCCAGCGCTATCTCTTCAGCGCGCAGCTCACCGCCGTTCAGACCCGCAACAGCCTGCTCAACGCCACCGTCCAGCTCTACAAGGCGCTCGGCGGCGGCTGGCAGGAAGACAAATCCGAGAACCCGAACCCCACGGAGGCCGCCCCATGAGAGATTTTCCCGTTGAAATCGTGACCTGCTTTGTCGGGCTGGTGCTGGTGGCTCTGTTCTCGGGCATCGTGTTCCGCCGCCTCCGGTTTCCCTACACCATCGGGCTGGTGCTGGTGGGGATGCTGCTCTATCGCCTGGGCGGTTCCTACGAGCCGCTCCACCTGCTGCAGCGGGTTCACCTGACGCCCAACTTCATCCTCTACATCCTGCTGCCGACCCTGATCTTCGATGCCGCGCTCAACCTGGATGCGCGAGAACTCATGCGCAACATCGTGCCCATCTTCGCCCTGGCCGCGCCGGGCGTGCTGGTGGTCACCGCCGTGGTGGGCCTCCTGGTCGCGAAGTTCACGCCGCTCAGCTTCAATGCCGCCATGCTGTTCGGCGCGCTGATCGCCACCACCGATCCCGTGGCCGTCATTTCGCTCTTCCACGAGGTGGGCGCGCCCAAGCGCCTTGGCATGCTGGTGGATGGCGAAAGCCTGTTCAACGACGCCACGGCCATTGTGATCTTCGACATCGTCGCGGCGATCGTGGCGGGGAGCCTCCTGCTGGACAACCCGGCCGACGCCTGGAGCCTCGCCACCCTGGCCAAGATTCCCGGACAGTTTGTCGTGGTGTTCTTCGGCGGCGCCCTCGCCGGAGCGGCCGTCGGCTGGATCATGATGCAGGTCGTGCGCCTCTCCCGCCACGACCCGATGGCCGACGTGGGCCTGACCACCGTGGTGGCCTACGCCGCCTTCATCCTGGCCAACTACTACCTCCAGTTCTCGGGCGTCATGGCCGCCTGCGGCGCCGGCATGGTCGTCAACTACTATGGCCGCCGCTACATCGAGGAAAACACGCGGGACGCCATCCGCAAGTTCTGGGGATTCGCCGCCTTCATGGCCAACAGCATGATTTTCCTGCTGCTGGGCCTGACCGAATCCTTCCTCATCAACGACCTGGGCCGTCTGAGTTCCGTGGCGGGCGCCCTCGGGGTCGCCATCTTCGCCGTGCTGATCTCGCGCGTGATCATCATCGTCGTCACCAGCCTGTGCTACAACCCCTTTGCCAAGCCCGGCAACCAGATCACGCTGCCCATGCAGTTCATCATGTTCTGGGGCGGCCTGCGCGGCGCGCTTCCCATTGCGCTGGCGGTCTCCATTGGACCGAAACTTGTCTCGCCGGCCGAGCACACGCTCATCATCCAGCTCACCCTGGGCATCATCCTCTTCACCATCCTGCTGCAGGGCACCACCATCAAGCGCCTCATGAAGCGCCTGGGCATCGTGTAAAAGTTTTCCACACTATGGAAAACTTTTTCGCATTTTTTCCACACAATGGAAAAAATGTTTCCACACTGTGGAAAAAATGAAAACAGGCCGGATAGATTGGATCGTGCGCGGCGGCTCGGTGGTCGACGGGCTTGGCGGGGAAGTGGTGCGCGCCGATGTGGGAATCGCCGGAGACCGGATTGTGGCGGTGGGGGATTTGTCGAAGGCGGCCGCCGCCGCTGAATTCGCGGCGGAGGGCCTGCTGGTGTGCCCGGGGTTCATCGATGTGCATACGCATTCGGATGCGTACCTGCTGATCGAGCCGGGCGCGCCCTCGAAGATCCGCCAGGGCGTCACCACCGAAATCACCGGGAATTGCGGCGCGAGCGCCGCGCCCCGCTGGCCGGGCTACACGATGCCGTCGGACTGGCTGGAGCAGGTGTATCCGGGCGACTGGCATTCCGTGGCGGAATACCGGGCGCTGCTGGAGGCGCAGAAGCCGGCGGTGAATTCGGCGATGCTGATCGGGCACCGCGCCATTCGCGCCGCCGTGATGGGGATCGAGGCGCGCGCGGCGACGGCGGATGAAATCGCGAAGATGTGCGGGCGGCTGGAGGCCGCGCTGGAGGAGGGAGGCGCGGGCCTGAGCACGGGATTGGTGTATGCGCCGGCGATGTTCGCGCAGCCGGAGGAAATCACGGCGCTGGCCCAGGTCGTGGCGCGACGCGGCGGCATCTACGCGACGCACATGCGCAGCGAGGGCGGAACCCTGTTGGAAGCCATCGAGGAGGCGTTGGAGGTGGCACGGGCCAGCGGTGTGCGCCTGCAAATCTCGCACTTGAAAACGGCGGGGCGCGGCAACTGGCGCAAGCTCGATGCGGCGCTGGAGAAAATCCGTGCGGCGCAGGCCGAGGGAATCGAAGTGGCCTCGGACCGCTATCCCTACACCGCGTCCTGCACCGATCTGGATGTCATCCTGCCCACGTGGGCCTCCCAGGGCGGGCGCGCGGCGATTCTGGCGCGCCTGCGCGATCCGGCGGCGCGCGCAAAAATCCGCGCGGAGATGGCGGCGGCGCGCGAGGAAACATATTGGGAAGGCGTGTGGATCGGCAGCACGCGCCATTCGGACAATGCCGGGTTCGCTGGCAAGCCGTTGTGGACGGCGGCGGAGGCGTGGAAGCTGCATCCGCTCGACGCGGCGCTGCGCTTCATGGAGACGGACGAGCTGTTCACCGGCGGCATTTTCTTCGGCATGAGCGAGGAAAACATGTGGCGGATTCTGGCCGAGCCATGGGTCATGATCGGTTCCGATGCGTCGATCCGCGCACCGACGGGCCCGCTGAGCCACGACCATCCGCATCCGCGCGCCTACGGCACGTTCGGGCGGTTTCTGCGCGCGGCGCTGGACGGGAAGACGGTGGGCGTG
>CAYNHA010000160.1:0-5314 GCA_964397035.1 uncultured Verrucomicrobiota bacterium | reverse complement strand
AGTCCCCCGCCCTGCGCCAACAGGGTCAGCCCCGCTTCTTCCAGAGGCGCACGCAAGGTGTCGGCCGTCCGCTTGAGAAGCTCGTCGCTGGTGAACAGGGCAAAGGCCCGCCCGTTTGTCTTCAGCGACCAGCGCAATACGCCCTTGGCCACGGCTTCCGCGAAGGCTTCCTTGTCCTTGGGATCCGGAGCATTGGTGGCCACATGCAGGCGCATCTGCCGGGCGTGGTCAAAGGGAGAACCCAGACAGAGCATCGAACAATCCTCGCCCGCCCCGATCCGGTCGCGGAAATATTCCAGCCGCCCGCCCACGGCCAGCGTGGCGCTGGTCAGGACCACGCTCGGAACCTGTCCGAACAGCACATCCCTCAGCACGGGGGCCACCTCGATCGGAGCCGAGTGCAGCACGATCTGCCGCCGTTTCCCCTCCCGCTCGATCCAATACACATGGTCTTCCAGGGTTTGCCCCAAAAAGGCTTCCAGCATTTGCCCCAATCCCACTCCGCTTCCTCGCAGGCCGCGCAATTCCGCGCGCGACTCCTCGTCCTGGTCTTCCAGCTCCTCGATCAGCGATCCCAGCCGGGCCGACAGTTCTAGCAGCAATTCCGGCACGGCCGTCTTGACCGGCATGGGGCCGGAAACCACCTTTTGGTTGTCGCGAGCCGCAAATTCCGCCACGCGGGGCACTTCATGAAACAGTTCCGAGACCGCATCCCACAGGCGCGTCACGGTCTGGGCAGCCGGCCCGGCCCGCAGATAGCCCAGCAATCCTTTTCCCGTGTCCGGAATGAACAAGCGCCTCAACCAATGCTCGAAGGCATAGGGCGAGAGCCGAATTCCCAAATGCTCGCTGGCGGCATCCTCCACCGTATGCGCCTCATCCATCACCACGGCCGTCACATCGGGCAAAAATCCTGCCCCGTCGCGCCGGATCGCCAAATCGGAGAAGAGCAAGTGGTGATTCGCCACCAACAAATCCGCATCATGCATCTGGGCGCGGGCACGGAACAAAAAACAACGCTTTCGCTCCGGGCATTTTCCCCCCATGCAATTGCCGTGCTCGGCGCATACCGCCGCCCAGGATTCCGCCTTTGGCTGAAGACGCATTTCCTGAACACTGCCGTCTTCCGTCTGGTCGGCCCAGGCCCGGATGCGCTCCAGGTCGTCTCCAACGCCGTCGGGAAACAATTCCCGCTGATGGCTTCTCGCGCGGGCCAGGCGGCGCCGGCAAAGATAGTTGGTGCGGCCCTTGACCAGCACCGCCCGGAAGGACGGTCCGAGCCGTTCCTTCAGCAGCGGCAGATCCTTTCCGATCAATTGCTCCTGCAGGGAAATCGTGTGGGTGGAAACCATCACCCGCTTGTTCATGCGTCTGGCGTGCAAAACCAGCGGAACCAAATAGGCCAGGCTTTTCCCCACTCCGGTCCCCGCCTCCACGACCAGGGGGCGCTCCGATTCCAGCGCATCGGCCACCGCACCGGTCATCTCGACCTGCTGGGGGCGGGCCTCATATTCAAAATCCCCGTTCGAGATGCCCGACAAGATCCCGCCGGGGCCAAAGGCCGCCACAGCCAGATCCCGCAACGGCCGGTCGTCGGCCGCATGTCCATCCTGAATGGGCGCAATCATCAGCCCTCCCCCGTGCCGTCCAGCGAATGGCGGTTATTTTGCCGCGGGCGCAGGGGTTCCCGTTGCGGGAGCCGACGTACCTTCCGCCGCCTTGGCCTTGCTGGCCTCTGTAGCCGCCGCCAGCACGCCGTCCAGCTTGATGGTGGCTTTGGCCTTCAGTTCTTCGATGTATTCCGCCGTGACCTTTTGCTGGGCCCTGGCCTTCATCGCCATCGTCAGCCGTTCCTGGACCTCTTCAAACGGAAAAACCTTCTTTTCCTGCTGTCCGGTCACCAGGATGACGTGATAGCCAACGGGCGTTTCCACCACCTCGCCAATCGCGCCGATTTCCTGGCCATAGATGGCATCCTCGAAGGATTTCGCCTCACGCCCCCTGGGCACAACGCCCAATGCACCACCACGGGAACGGCTGGGACAATCCGACACTTCGCCCGCCATCTTCGAAAAATCGGCACCCTCCAGCAAAGCCTTCCGGATGCCTTCAGCCTTGGCCATCCGTTCCGTCTTCACGGCCTCGCTGGCGTTGGTTTCCACGCGGACCAGGATGTGAGACGCCAAGCGCCCCTCCGGCTGCGTGAATTCGTCCAGATGCGCATCGTAGTAGGCCCGGACCGATTCATCCGTGATGGCATCCAAGGCCACTTTCAGGCGATCCTTCAACATCTTGTTTTTGAACAAATCCAAGCGCAGGTTGTTTTCCAGCTCTTCCATCGGGAGGTTGACTTCCGCAATCAGCATCGTCAGGGAATGGCCTTCGCCCAATCCCTTCTCCAGCTCGATCTTTCCCTGCTCGATTTCTTCCTGGGAAATCAACACGTTGGAGCGTTCCATCTCGGCCTTCACCAATTGGCGAACCACCAGATTGTCGACCGCCTGCTGGAGAACCCGCATTTGAATCACGCCCATCTGATCCGGAGGCATGTTTTTCGGTACGCTGGAAAGCAAGCGGGCGGCTTCCCGCTGGATCTGCCCCGCCGTGATGCCCACCTGATCCACCCACACCCCCACTTCGGACTCGGAAGCCGCACGCGGATTCACCACCTGGGCCTCTTTCTTCTTGCACCCGGCAACCGCCCACACCAGCGCCAATACAGCCATCCATCGAATGAGTTGAGTCATGTTCCCGTTCCTTTCAAAAACTCTTTCCAACCGTTCTTTCCGCGCATTTTCGGTTGAACGGGCCGAAATGCAAGCTTCAAACCCGCCCCAGACCAAACACGCCCGTCAGGCGTTCGCGCGGATTTCCATCACGTCGCCGTCCTGAACGATGTAGCCCTTGCCTTCGAGGCGCAGCTTCCCAGCCTCGCGACAGGCGGCATGGGTCTTCTTTTCGATGAGCGTCTCCGCATCCACCGTTTCCGCGCGGATGAATCCCCGCGCCAAATCCGTATGGATCTTGCCTGCCGCAATCACCGCGTTGTCGCCGCGGCGAATCGTCCACGCCCGGACCTCGTCCTCACCCACGGTGAAAAAGCTGATCAGGTTCAAGGTGTGGTAGGCCGCCCGGATCAGGCGGGCACGCGCGGGTTCCGTCAGCCCGTAGTCCTTCAAAAAACCCGCCTGGTCGCCCGGCGACAGCGTCGCGATCTCCGCCTCCAGCGGCGCGCAAAACGCCAGCAGATCAAGCCCCTTGGCCGCACAGGCGGCCCGCAAGGGAGCAATGCTTCCGCCGGTTGGATCGCCATCGCCCGTATTGGCAATGACCAGCACGCGTTTCTGCGACAAAAAGCAAAAACTGCTCACCACCTTCTGCTCGTCAGCCGTCAGCTCGACGTCGCGCAACGCCTTCCCCTCGTCGATGCCCGCCTTGCACTTCTGCAAGACCGCCAGTTCGGGCAACCCCTGCTTCAAGCCACGCTTGACCTCCTGCTCGATCTTTTCGATGCGGCGCTCCACCTTCTCCAGATCGGCCATCGCCAGATCGAGCAGGATGGAATCCAACTGCGCAACGGAATCCAGCGGTTTTCCCGCCCCATCCGTGTCGCCGAATGCCTGCACCACCAGCGCAAATGCATCCGCCTCGCCCAGAAACGCATTAAGCGGCCCAAACCCGCTGCCCTCGGCATTCGCGGGCAAGGCCACATCCACGAAGGTAATCTCGGCAGGAATGTACTTCTTCGGCTGAAAGAGATCCCGCAACGTCGCCAACCGGGCATCCGGCACCTTCACCGTGCCCAGCCGATGCGCCCCCTTCGTCGCGAAATGCGGTCCCTCCGGCGTCTGGATCAACGCATCGAAAACCGCCGTCTTGCCCGCCGAACGGGCCCCGATGAGATAGAGAAGCAACGCTGCCATGGGGAATCCTTTTCCGGAAATGAAAATGGCGGAGGGAGTGGGATTTGAACCCACGGGACGCTTTTAACGCCCGCTCGATTTCGAGTCGAGTGCCTTAGGCCACTCAGCCATCCCTCCGCGTTCGCCCGCAGGGTGCGGAACGAAAACTCGCAGATGATTACCCCAGCCGAATTCGGATTTCAACCGCAATCTCCGCCCGGGAACAAAAAAAGGCGCGGACCAACGTCCGCGCCCGTGTGTCGCCGGAAAAAGCCGGCTAGAAATAAAACCGCATGCCGACCTGAAGCGAGAGGTTCTTGTCCGTGGCTTCAAGGTCGTCGTCATAGATATCCTCGGTGGCCAATTCGCCAACCAAGGAGAGCGTGAAGGCCGTCGAATCCGTCAGGAAAAACTTCATACCGCCCTCTCCGCCGAACACCACCGCATCTTCGGTCTCGTCGAAGAGCTTCGCCCTGCGATAATCCACGGAACCTCCCAAGTAGGGAACCAGATCCGTGCCAAAAGCCGGACGGAAGTTGGCCGGAAGCGCGAAATTATATTCCCCGCCGACCCCGAAACCGTAATAGTTGACCGCATCGTTGTTGTAGAGCGTGCCCCGCACCCCCAGAGCCACCCGATCCCAGAAGAAGTAGGCATACTTTGCGTTCAGGGTGGTTTCCACGCCCTGGAACGTCGCGAAATCCAGCATGCCGCTCACTTCCAGTTCGCTAGTCCCCTTTGTCACCAAGGCGGAACCCATTGCCGCAGGAACCACCATGCAACCAACCAAGCCCAACACCAACCATTTCATCTTGTTCATGTTCTTTTCTCCTTTTGCCATTCCGTTTTGGCCCACTATTCCGATTCAACCGCCGAAAATCAAGCTCATCCGCAATCATCAAGAGGAAATCCGAACTCCCCGCCGGAGATAGGTGGGAACATCCAAATCGGTTCCATCGTGCAGGGTGGGCGCCACATCCTGGAAACGGCCCCGGTCATTGGTCGCAGAGCCCAGAGACAGTTCCGACTGCTGGGTTCCCTTGCGCGGGCGCCGGGGGGACTCCTCCTGGACCGGTCCCTCCGCAAACGACCGCAAGACTTCCGGCTTTTCGGGGTCCATCGAAACGCGCGCTGGGGGCATCCAATGTTCCGCCGCCAAAACGCTCAGCGCCAGGCGCCCCTCCCACCCGTCCAATACCGCCGCACCCATGGATACCCGAGCTCCGGGACGCGCCGCCTCTTGAAAACGCTTGTGAATCAACTCCAGTTCGGAAAGCGACAAATCGGGCCCTCCCATCACGCTCAGGATCATCGCACCGGAATTGGCGATCACCCGCCCTTTTTCCAGCATGGAACTTTCCAGCAAGCCTTGGAGCGCTTGCGCCGCCTTTCCGGGTCCCCTTCCCTCCCCA
>CAYNHA010000159.1:0-5477 GCA_964397035.1 uncultured Verrucomicrobiota bacterium | reverse complement strand
AGATGGGCAGGATGTTCAGGCTGATGGGCAGGACGTCGGCTAAGATGTTTTCGGGGGTGGAGAGGTCGGCTATCCAGAGGAACGAGGAGAAGCGCAGTTCGATGGCGCCGCGGAGCACGACGAAGAGGGCGAAGAAGACGGGGATCTGGATCAGCATGGGGAGGCAGCCGCCCATGGGGTTGATTTTGTGTTCCTTGTAGATGGCCATCATTTCCTGCTGCTGGCGCTGGGGATTGTCCTTGAACTTTTCCTTCATGGCCGTGATGAGGGGCTGGACTTCCTGCATATGGCGGGTGCTGACCATGGATTTGTGGTTCAGGGGCCAGAAGAGGATGCGGATGAGGAAGGTGAGCAGGATGATGGCGAGGCCGTAGCTGTAGGGCCAGATGTGGGCCTGGATCCAGACCATGAGTTTCAGGATCCAGATGCCAACCACGCGCCAGAAGCCCAGTTCGAGGATGTCTTCCTGGTGGGGGCCGTTGGCCTTGAGCTCGGTGTAGACCTTGGGGCCGATGTACCAGGTGGAGTTTTGCTGGAAGGTCTGGCCGGCGGGCAGGAGGTAGTCGGGCAGGAAGACGGACGCGGCGACCTTGGCGATGGGGACCTTGGTGCTGGGGAAGAGGAGCAGGAAGGTGGAGCGGACGGGATCGCCGTTGGCCACCTCGACGAGGCAGCGGTCGGCGCCTTCCTCGGGGGTGAGGATTTGCGTGAAATATTTGTTTTTGACGGCGGCCCAGTCCACGTGGATGGGCGGATCCTTCGGGCCGGGGAGGGTTTGGCTCTGGATGGAGCGGTCCTGCAGGGGGAACCATTTGCCGAACTTGGAGGCCCAGTATTCGACATTCTGGCTGCCGGTGAGGGAGTCGACGCCGAGGAGCGGGGTGCTGTCTTCCTTTTCGCCGGGCAGGTTTTCCATGAAGCCGGCCTGGAGGCCGTGGCCGCTGAGGGCGACGGGGGCGGCGGAGGTGTTTTCGAGGCGGTCCTCCAGTTGGACCTGGTAGCCGGTGCCGAGGGTGAGGGTGCGGTTCAGGACGAGGCCGCCGGGAAGGGTTTTGCGATAGGTGACGGAGTGGTCCGTGGTGGCGGCCACTTCGAAGCCAGCGAGGGCGCGGAGGCCGGGATAGCCGACGGCGGCGGCGGCGGGGCGGCCGGCGAAGTCGAAGGTGACGGGGATGTCCGAGCCCTTGACGGAGGGATAGTCCTGGATGACGGCCTTGATGACGCCGGCACCGCGCGAGGAGAGCGTGAGTTGGACGCGGTCGTTGGCGAGGGTGGTGAAGACTTCGGGAAGCGCGTCCGCGTCTGCCTCTGCGGCCGCGGCCGGAGTGGCAGGGGTGGAGGAGGAAGAAGCGGGTTCGGCCGAAGCGGCGGGTGCGGATTCTTCCGCAGGCGCGCTGGTTTCCGGAGCCGACAGCGAAGTGTCGGACGGGATGGAGGGAGCCTCGACCGTCTGGGTGGCGGTGGGGACGGGTTTTCCCTTTGCAGGGAAATACTTGCTGAGGATTTTTTCGTCGATCTTGGGATAGGCCAAGAAGAGGGCGAAGATAATCACAATGGGAATCAGGTCTTTTTTATTCATCATGTTGCTCATATTGAAAAGGTTCACATTTTCCGGGGCGGCACGGGATCGAGGCCGCCGGGATTCCAGGGATGGCAGCGCAGGATGCGCCGAAATCCAAGAAAAACGCCGTACCCTACTCCATGGGTGCGGATGGCTTCCAGCATATAATTCGAGCAGGAAGGTTCGAAGCGGCAACAGTTGCCAAACAGGGGGGCCAGCGTCTTCTGGTAGACGCGGATCAGGAAGCAAAGCGTCGAGGCGAGGGGATTCATGGGGCAGGAATCAGGCCGGCCTGCGAGGCCAGCTTGAGCAGTTCGGAAACCACCTCGCGTCCATCGGCTGTGAGGATGGAGCGGCGGGCGATCAGAATCACATCATCGGTGGAGGCCGTGAAGCGGATGCGGTTTCGGCGGAAGGCGTCGCGCAGGCGGCGCTTGGCGCGGGCTCGTTCCGGGGCGTTGCCGACCTTTTTGCTGGCCACCACGCCCAGGCGCAGGGAGGCATCGGGCGCGGCGCGCAGAAAGAGAACCATGTGGCGTCCGTGCCAGCGGCGGTTCTGGTCGTAGGCTTCCGTGAAATGCGCGGCATGTTGCAGGCGCTGCTTGCGGGAGAGCGTTTCGCGGACGCAAAACGCCCGGCACGTTTCCTGCGAAGGGGGAACAGCCGGGCGATTGCTGCCGGGTTGCATGCTATTTTTAGGAATAGGCGCCCCGGCCGGGGCAACAAACCTTACTTGTCGCAGATGGTCAAGAGCTTGCGGCCCTTGGCGCGGCGACGGCTCAAGACCTTGCGTCCGTTGGCCGTGGCCATGCGGGCGCGGAAGCCGTGCTTGCGGGAACGTTTGACTTTGGATGGATGATATGTCGGTTGCATGGAGAGTTCCTTTCCTCAAATGAAAATGAAGGGCGTGTTGTGCCTGTTTCCGGCGCGGGTGTCAATCCCTATGTTCAATTTTGGAGTCTTGCTTTTCAATGGACTTGTTTTTGGGCCGATTTTTACCATACTTTGCGGAAAAGAAATTGAACTGCGGCGCAAGCCGGGAGGAGAACCCTTGATGAGAAGCTTTTCGAAGTGGATGTCGGTGTTTTGCATGGCGGGCGTGGTGGGCATGGCGGCGGCTCAGGCGCAGGGCAACCTGCGGTATTCGATCACGGTCACCAAGTTCCCCAACGAAGCGGGCTGGTCGGGGCAGTGGGATTTGGGCGATGGCTTCACGACGATTATGACGGATGCCTTGCAGCAGAGCGGAAAGTTCATCGTGCTGGGCGATTCGGAGATGCGCCAGGCGGCCATGGATGAGCAGGACCTGGCCACCAGCGGCCGCGTGGCGGGCGGCAACAAGGCACCGGCGACGGGTCAGATGACGCCGGCGCAGTTGCTGGTGCGCGGATCGATCACCCACGTGCAGGACGAGACCACGGGCGGCAGCGGCGGGTTGAGCTTCAAGGGCATTTCGCTGGGCGGGTCCAAGGGCAAGGCCGAAGTGAACATCACCATCTACCTGGTGGATAGCCGCACCGGACAGGTCAAGGCTTCGCAGAAGGTGGTGGGCCAGGCCGGACGCAAGGGAATCGGCGTGGGCTATAGCGGCAGCGCCTTGGGCGGCCTGGGCGGCAACATGGAAGCCTTCAAGAAGGACAACGTGGGCAAGGCGTGCGAAGATGCCGTCGTGCAGTGCGTGGAATTCCTGACGAAACAGCTCGAAAGCATTCCGTGGGAAGGTTCCGTCATGGTGGCGAACGACAGCAAGGTGATCATCAACCGTGGTTCGCGCGAAGGCGTTGCCGTGGGGCAGAAGTTCCAGGTGGGCACCACGGAGGAGCTGGTGGATGAAGACACCGGCGAAGTGCTGGATGTGGAAATGAAGACCCTGGGCACGATCGAAGTGACCGAGGTCAAGGAGAAGATCTCGAACTGCACCGCGCTGGCGGGTGCGGAAAAAGGCATGAGCGTGCTGCCGGTGAAGTAAGCCGGTTCCGTTGCGCGAAACAGGGCCGGGTTCCGGAAGGAGCCCGGCTTTTTTCTTGTGTGGCCACGGGGCGGCGGATGGCCTAGGATGCTACGCCAAGGAGACGGGAATGACAGAGTCCAAGCGGGTTGGAAGCGATGTGCTGTTTGGCTTGGAGGCCAAGCCTCCCCTGCGGGTGGCGATGGGAGCAGCCTTGCAGCACTTGCTGGCGATCTTTGCCGGCATTGTGACGCCTGCGCTGGTGTTGTGCGGATTGTGCGGGGCCACGCCCGAGCTGACCCGCCATGTGGCGGGCATGTCGCTATTGATTTCCGGCGTGTCGACGTTCATCCAGATTCATCGGTTCGGTGGGGTGGGGTCGGGATTGTTGAGCATCCAGGGGACCAGCTCGGGGTTCATCGCGGTCTATGCCGGGATGGCTGCCGCCGGACTGGCGCGGGGGGATAGCGCCGAGCAGATGCTGGGCCTGATGCTGGGGATGGGGCTGGTGTGCGCGCTGGTGGAGGTGGGGCTGAGCCAACTGCTGCCCTGGATTCGCCGGGTCATCACGCCGCTGGTGGCGGGAATCGTGATTACGCTGATCGGACTGACGTTGATCAAGGTGGCTGTGTTGCAGGTGGGCGGCGGGGCGGAGGCGTTGAAGGCGGGCACGTTTGGCGCGCCGCGCGACGTGGGGCTGGCCCTGTTTTCGGCGGGCGTGGTCCTGACCTTGAACCGCCTGAAGAACCCGTGGTTCCGGATGGGGGCGCTGATGTATGGCATGGTGGCCGGGACGATCTTGGCGGCCCTGCTGGGGGCGGTCCCTGTTCCCGTTTGGGACGGGGCTTGGGTGACCTTTCCCGTTCCGTTCAAGATCGCGCTGTCGTTCCGGTGGGAGTGGGTCTTGCCGTTGTCCCTGATGTATCTGGCCTCGACCATCGAGACCGTGGGCGACATCACGGCCACGAGCATGGTTTCGGGCGAGCCGACGGAAGGGGATTTGTACGAGCGCCGCCTGAGGGGCGGCATCTTGGCGGACGGCGTGAATTCCATGCTGGCCACGGTGTTCAGCACCTTTCCGAACACCACATTCAGCCAGAATAACGGGGTGATCCAACTGACCGGAATCGCCAGCCGCCGCGTGGGGATGTGGGTGGCGGGCTTCCTGGTCGTGGCGGGGCTTTTGCCGGGAGTGTCGTGGATGTTCACGCTGGTGCCGCGGTCGGTGCTGGGCGGGGCCACCCTGGTGATGTTTGGAACAGTGGCGGCGTCGGGCATCCGGCTGATGGGGCATTCCGGCTTTGGCCGCAAGAATCTCCTGGTGGTGGCGGCCAGTCTGGGGCTGGGGATGGCCGTGACCCTGGAGCCGCGCATTCTGTCGCAGTTTCCCGGCTGGGCCCAGCAGCTCTTCGGTTCCGGCATCCTGACGGGCACCGTGGCTGCCATTGTGGCCCAGGCGCTCGTGGGAAAGGAAGAGGACGCAAAACAATGAGCCACGGATGAACACCGATGGACACGAAGGGGAAAGGCCGGGAGGGATTCTGGACGCCCCTGCTTCGGCCATCCCAGCCGGATGGAGTAAGGGGTCTCAAGTATTCAGTATTCAGAATTCAGAATCCAGAATTCAGGATAGGATCCCACAGCCGCAACCAGCGGTCTTTGTGGTTGTTCGTTCTGAATCCTGACCACAGAATTCTGCTCTTTGGAAAACGAAGGTTTGCATGAGCCTCAAAGAAACAGGATTTTGTGCGGGTTGACAGACGGGGGCCCATTCCCTATATTCCCGAAACTGGTTTGGCGGGATAGCTCAGTTGGCAGAGCGGAGGACTCATAAGCCTTAGGTCAAGGGTTCGACTCCCTTTCCCGCCACCACTTTTTTCCCCTGCGGCTGTGGGCTTCGTGTCCGGCTTGCAGGGGTTTCTTTTTCGAGGGATGCGATGAAGGGCATCAGAATGCGGATAATGAAGA
>CAYNHA010000158.1:0-3305 GCA_964397035.1 uncultured Verrucomicrobiota bacterium | reverse complement strand
GGAAGACGGCCTGGTACAGTTCGCTGGAGGCCTGGAGCCACCAGGCCAGGGCCATGCCGCAGGCGTAGCGGATGGAAGGGCGCTGGAAGAAGCGGACCATGAAGAAGAAGAAAAGGGGCAGGGCGAAGCAGAGCTGCATGTTGAATTCGACCATGTAGCTGATGCGATAGGGCATGAGGGTGAACAGAAGGGCTCCCAGCAGCGCGGCGGGGCGAGTGGTGCCCAGCGCGAGAAGGAGCATCCAGAGGCAAACGCCGGACAGGGCCCAAAAGAAGATCAGGACGAGGTGATAGACCAGGACGGAATTATCGGTGAAGGCGAAGAACGGGGAGGCCACCAGAGCCTGAGGCCAGTGCAGGGCCTCGAAGTAGAGCGCGCCGGTGTGGGGATAATACATGTTGGTGTTCCCCTCGGGGGGAAGCAGGTGCCCGGAGAGAATGGTGCGAGCCACCAGCTCCAGCTTCCAGGCATGGAAGGGCGGATCCCAGTGGGAAAGGAAGGCGGTGGAGAAGGCTTGGGCCCAGGGCCAGGTGATGGCCAGGATGGAGACCACCAGAAGGAGCAGTACCCACGGCGCGTGTCGGTAGGGCACACGGGGGAGGACGGCCTCGGCGTGCGCAAGCGGGTTCATAAAAGATCTGCCTCGTTCGGATTTTTGCAGAATAGAATGCCCTGATAGGCGAAAAGGCCTTTGAAGACGAGGGTGAATCCCCGGCAGAACCACAAGGGGAGGCGCCAGCGCCTGCGGCGAAGGAAGGGGAATACGAGGGTCAGGGGGAAGGAGGTGACATCGGTTTCCTCCACTTTCCAACCGGCGCGGACCAGCAACTGGCGCATGCTGTCGAGGGTGTAGAAATGGAGGGCTTGTTCTTCCAGGATGCCGCGGTGATGCAGGGGGAATTGTCCAAACAGGATTCGCATGCGGGTTTGGATGTTGACCATGTTGGGGAGGGAAACGACGAGGATGCCGCCCTTCACAAGGAATTTTTTCAGGCGGGAGAGGAAATCGGCCGGGTCGACCAGAAACTGCAGGATGTCGGCGGCAAGGACGATGTCGTATTTTTCATTCAGCGGGATTTGGTCGATCCGGTTGAGGTCGTTCTGGAAGACGCGCCGGAAAAGGGAGCGGGATTCGGCGATGGCTTCCGGGTCGCGGTCGATGCCGTCGATGATGACGCCTTCCTTCTGGAGGGCGGAAGCGATGGCCGCGCAACCGAAGCCGAGGTCGAGGGCTTTGTCGCCCTGCAGCCTCATTTTACGCAGGCGGCGCATGGCGATGGAGTGGGAGGAATAGGGGTCGTCGAGCTTGCGGGATTCGACGAGGGAGGGGGGGGAGATGTCGTAGCGGTTGAGCCGGATGAGGCCCCATCGATGCAAACGGTAGAGCAGGGCGCTTCGAATGCAATTGAGTCCATAGGCGATGCCGTTGACATGGCAGACTTCATCCCCGTAGCGGGTGGGGATGGGCAACTCGTGGATGTGGGCATCGGCTTGGCGGGCCTGAAAAAGAATGTGGGTGTCGAAGTGCCACTCATCGCTGTTTTCCCAGAGCGGAATACGCTTGAGGAACCGGGTGCTGTAGCCGCGGTATCCGGAGTGGAATTCGGACATGGAGAGGCCGCTGAGCAGGTTTTCGATCCAGGTGAGGGCGATATTGGCGACGAACTTATATTTGGGCATGCCGCCCTTGAGGGCGTCGCGACGATGGATCATGCGGGAGCCGATGACGACATCGGCATCGCCCTCCACCAGCGGGCGGAAGAGGGCGGGGAGCATTTCGGGGGCATATTGTCCATCGCCATGCAGCATGATGACGGCGTCGAGTCCTCGGTCGATGGCGTATTGATAGCCAAACTTCTGGTTGCCGCCATATCGGCGGTTGACGCGGTTGCGGAAGACGACCAGCTTGCCGTCTGGATTGGGGTAGTCCATCGCCTTGCGGGTGGTTTCGTCCTGACTGCAGTCATCGACCACATAGACCACTTCCACCTCGCGCCAGATTTCGTCGGGGATGCGCCGGAGGGTTTCCTGGATCAGCAATTCGGCGTTGTAGGAGATGACAAAAACGCCCAGCCGTTTCCCTTTGGCGGAAAAGGGGGTGGGGTTGGCGGATTCGGTCGACGATTCGTTCATGGCGGCAGGAATGGGGAGTGAGGCTAACTAACGGTATACCCGGGATTCTTCAACTATCTAGGGGGCATTTGTGCCGACGGACGGGGGTGCAAAAGAGGGCTTGAGATCCGGCTGGAGATCGGGACGGGAGAGAGGGCGGGAGGTGGGGGGCGGTGGCACGGGGCCGGAAGGGGGCGTGCGGTATTGGCTATCGAGCAGAACCCAGGTTCCGCCCGTCTTGCGGAAGATCATGATGGTTTGCATGGGAGCGGTGGAGCATTGAACATCGACGCCCAGTCCCAGAACCTCCGGGGCGATTTCGCGGCATTGCACGACGGCCCAGGAGGCGGGGACGCCATTTTGGGCGATGACGGATTGAGCCTGCTGAAGGAAGGCGAGGGGCGAAATCCGGGCGCGGTATTCGGCGCCGAACTGCGCGTAGGCGTCGTCCAGCTTGCCCTCCTGCCACTGTTTCCAGAACGCATCCACCACGGCGAGGACTTCGCCGGGGGGTGTTACGGTGGGGGCCGGCTTGACAACGGGTTTCCGGCCCATGAGTTCTTCGACGACTTCCGGTGAAACCAGCCATTGCTCGCCTAGTTTTTTGATGCCGAGCAGGATGGGTTTTTCCTTGCCGTCGGATGTGAGCGCGTTGACGCTGACCAGATAGCCGCCGACGGTATCCGGCGCGGGGGCGTATCCCCGGATGTTCCATTTCATGCCGGTGTAATTGGACTCCTTCATGATTTGCAGGAGGATTTCCTGCAGGCGGGCGGGAGCCAGGTCGTTGACCTGAATCTGGGCCGACATTTTTTCGATGTCGACGTCGGACAGCTCCGGGTTCTTGGCCTTCAGCTCGCCGATGCGCCGATCAAGGAGATATTGCCGCATGCCGCGCAGGTCATTCAAGGCGAGGGCCTGGGGGAATTCACCTGCCGCCAGGAATGGCAAGTAGGTGTTCACCAACAGGACGGCGCCGGGTTCGGGCGGCTCGGGAGAGAACAGGGGGGGGGCTTCCGTGGCAAACGAGGAAAAAGCGCAAAGGATTGCGCTGAGCAGAAGGACCATGAGTGCGGAATTTTTCATCGGCTGGGCTCCAAGTCGGATCATCCGGACGCGGGTGGATGTTTCTCCGCCTTTCTTAAACACGTATTTATCGCGCAAAGGGGCCGCCAAGTCAAATTTTGTTCGCG
>CAYNHA010000157.1:0-7335 GCA_964397035.1 uncultured Verrucomicrobiota bacterium | reverse complement strand
GCAAAAAAACCAAATCCACAGGCAGCCACTGCCGCATCTAGTCCTTTGAAGTATCCTCCCAAGCCAATCAATGCCCCCGCCAACCCATATTGTAGAATCGAATTCATTCGTTTGGATAATCCCGCACAAACTCCCGCCATAAGAAAGGCCATGTACGGCATTTCTGAATACCCGGTAATGGAGTAGTGAACCATAGTTGGATTGACCGATAGAATCATGCCGTTCATGAAAGCTAAATATTTTGATTTAGTCAAAAGCCATACTATCCCAGTAAACAGTAGACAAACGATCACCCCCGAAATCAATGTCGTCGTCTGCATGGCATAACGAGGATCCTTTCCCATATTTACGGCTTGTGCCGCAATCGCTATCATTCCCTGCGACCAATAGGTTGACATTGCACCCGGTACTCCATGAGCCAACGCCACACCATGTTGAACAAAGTGTGATGAATCACCGCAGGATGGATAAGCTCCACGTGCTGCAGCCAAACGAATTCCAGAAGCAGTTGTAGCCAACAAAACCCACAATATTAAATTCGTCCATTTCGATAGTTTCATATAATTACCTCGTTCTCACTGCAACGCCTTCTTAAAATCCTATGTGTTCACCAAAGAGTGTTTTTCAATAACTTTCGTGACTTCTTCCGCCGTCACCGCCTTCATGCATTCGCGATCATGTCGGCAACTTTCCCGGTAATCCCAGTAGATGCAGCCCTCGCAACGCTCCGCTTTCCGAATCTGCCGATGATCCGATCCCTTGGGCCCCCACTTGCCCGGAGACGTGGGTCCAAAGATGGAAACCGTGGGCACGTTCAAGGCGGCGGCAAAATGCAAAAGGCCACCATCGTTTCCTATATACAAGCAAGCATTCTCCAGTATCGCCGCCAACAGGGGAAGCGTGGTTTTCCCAACCCAGTTGAAATCGGCCTTGGCATTTTCCGGAACCAGCGATTCCTCCCCCTTGGCGCCAATCCAAGCCACCTGAAAACTGTGTTTCTCCCGCAACCAGCGCGCCACTTCTCCGAACCGTTCGGGCAACCAGTTTTTTCCGCTCCATCCCGAGCCCGGCGCAATCAAAGCGAGGGGGAGCAAGGGATCCACTCCGGCCCTTTTTAGAAATTCTTGTGCCTCCCTTTTCTCGCTGGATGCCACGACGTATTCCAACCGGTCGGCATGAACATCGATTCCCAAAGGTTCAAGCAATCCGCACAGTGCATCCGCCTCGAAGCGATCCTTCTCGTAAGGAAAAACCGTCGTTTCAATTTCCTTACGCACCCGAGGTGGACGCCGATCTCCGATGCCAATCCATCGCTTCGGACACACCGCATTGGCCAAAAATCGACCCACCCCATCCATAGGTGAAATTAAATGGGTTACGCCCCGCGCCCGCAACGCCATGACCATCTTCCACTGATATCCAACCGATTGCATCCACGCCTTTTTCCCCCGGGTGTATGGAGGCTCGTTGGGTCCAAACACTTGAATTTCATCCACCAGGTCCGCATATCGCCGTGCGAGGGATTCGCTCCAAGGCCCCACCAACCAGATCAACCGCGCCCCCGGTTTTCCTTCTCTCAACGCCCGCAGCATCGGCACCACATGCAAAATATCGCCCAAATGCCCTGGTGAATACACAACGGTGCAGCCGTTTTCCTCCTCAACGGCCGGCAATTGCCTCGCAAGGAGATCCAGAACCCGATATCGCCACTCCTTCAATTGGCAAGATCCTCCGAACACGATAGATGGATCAATAGCTCACTCATGCGACCGATGTACTGCATGTCCATCACAAATGACAGCTTAAACTGGCCATTTTTCCTACTATATTCACCGGTTTGACAAAATTCCCATAAAAGGAATATCCTGTGGAAAATTTTAGCTACGGAATAAATTATGCAACTTTCAGTTAAAGATGTCGCTAAACTGTTAAATGTGACAGATCAGACCATTTATCGCTGGATCAAGCAGGACAGCATTCCCGTCTATCGAATCAACGAACAGTGCCGCTTCAACCGCGCCGAAATCCTCGAATGGGCCACCTCCAAGCGCATCCCCATCTCCATCGAGGCCCTCACCGAAGCCGACTCCAGCAAGGCCCAGTTGCCCACCCTCCTCGACGCCCTCAAATCCGGCGGCGTCTACTACCGCATCGAAGGCACCGACAAAGCCACCGTCCTGCGCAACATGGTCGAAGTCATGCGCCTCCCCGAAGAAGTCGACCGCGAATTTCTTTGCCAAGTTCTCCTCGCCCGCGAAACCCTCGGCTCCACCGGCGTCGGCGACGGCATCGCCATCCCCCACGTCCGCAATCCCATTGTCCTGCACATCACCAAGCCCACCATCACCCTCTGCTTCCTCGAACACCCCATCAACTTCGAAGCCATCGACGGCGAGCCCGTCAACGTCCTCTTCACGCTAATCAGCCCCACCGTTCGCGCCCACCTCCATCTCCTCTCCCGTCTCGGCTACGTCCTCAAAAATCCCGAATTCAAGGCCGCCATCAAGCGCCAGGCGTTGCGCGACGTCCTTCTCGAAACCCTCGCCGCCGCCGAAGCCACCATTCCCGTCTCCCCCTCCACGTCCGAATCCGAAGGCAAGTAACCAGGCGCCATGCCGCCCATCGGTCCAACCGTTTCCGCCGTTCTCGCGCTCGCCGCCGCTGCGATCTGCGCCGCCAGCGGCGTCCCCGGCTTGTTCTTGCGCCGCCGCTCCGCCGCCGGGCAGCGCATCGCCAACGTCCTTTCCTGGCTGGGCACCTTGACCGGCATGGCCGGCGTCCTTTCCTTCTGCTTCGCGCCCTCTTCCTCCCCCTTGAACCTGCCATGGGTTCTGATGGGCGACGCCGTCCAAGTCCAAGTCGACGGCCTCACCGCCTTCTTCCTCGTGCCCGTGCTGCTCATGAACGCGCTCGGCTCCCTCTACGGCATGGCCTATTGGCCCCAGCGCCGCCATGCCTCCAACGGCCGCAAACTGCGCCTCTTCTGGGGCCTCGTCCAATCCGGCATGATTCTCCTTCTGATCTCCCGCCACATGGTGTTCTTCCTCTACGGCTGGGAAATCATGGCCCTCTCCGCATTCTTCCTCGTCGGCACCGAAGACGCCATTCCCGACGTCCGCCGCGCCAGTTGGCTCTATCTCGTCGCCACCCACCTCGGCACCATCGCCCTCTTCGTCCTGTTCGCGCTGTGGCGCACCCTCGCCCACACCTTCATCATGGGCCCCATCGACGTCCACCAAACACCCGTGGGCGCCGTGGCCGCCATCTACCTGCTCACCCTCCTGGGATTCGGCCTCAAGGCCGGCCTGATGCCCCTTCATTTCTGGCTTCCATCCGCCCACGCCAGCGCCCCCAGCCACGTCTCCGCCATGATGTCCGGCGTACTCATCAAAATGGGCATCTACGGCCTGGTCCGCTTCTTCGGCTACCTGCCCGAAACCCCCGTCAGTTGGGGTGGCATCGTGCTGATCCTCGGTTGTGTCAGCTCCGTGCTCGGCGTGCTCTTCGCCCTCGGCCAACACGATCTGAAACGATTGCTCGCCTATCACAGCGTGGAAAACATCGGCATCATCGTCATAGGCCTCGGCCTCGCCATGATCGGCCAGTCGCGCGGCGAGCCCGCATGGGTCGCCCTCGGCATGGCCGGCTGCCTGCTGCACGTGTGGAACCACGGTCTGTTCAAATCGCTTCTCTTCCTCTGCGCAGGCGCCGTCGTCCACGAAACCCGCACCCGCCAAATCGACCAGCTCGGCGGCTTGGCCCGGCGGATGCCATGGACCGCCACCCTCTTCTTCCTTGGCGCCGTCGCCATCTGCGGCATCCCCCCGCTCAACGGTTTTGTCAGCGAATGGTTCGTCTATCTCGGACTTCTCCAATCCACGGCCCATCCCGCCTCCGCCACGTGGTCCGCCACCGCGCTGGCGGTTCCCGTCTTGGCGGCCACGGGCGGCTTGGCGCTGGCCTGCTTCGTCAAAGTCTACGGCTGCGTCTTTCTAGGCTCCCCCCGCAGCGCCTGCGTCGCGCGCGCAACAGAAGCCCCCCTCGCCATGCGCGCCCCCATGGCGGTCCTCGCCGCCATCTGCATCGGCATCGGCCTCTTTCCGATGGCCGTCGCCCCCGCCCTCGCCCGCGCCTCCGACGTCTGGCTCCACCACCGCCAAGCCTCCATTTCCAGCGTAGTCGATTTGGCCCCCCTCTGGACCCTGTCGGCCATCGCCGCCGCGCTCTGGCTTACCGGATACTTGGCCTATCGCCTCCTCTCAAAACGCATGCAAACCTCCGGCATCGAATCCGCCGACACGTGGGGCTGCGGCTACGTCCGCCCCACCGCCCGCATCCAATACACCGCCTCTTCCTTCGCCCAGATGCTCGTCTCCTTCTTCCGCCGCATCCTCCACGCCCACGGCAACGATCCCACCTCCCGCCACCTGTTCCCGCCACCCGCCCGCTTCGAATCCCACGTTGAAGACCTCGTGCTGGATCGCGCCATTCTTCCCGCCGCCAAACGCGCCGAACCCTGGTTCCGTTCCTCCCGCCAGCTCCACCGCGGACTCACCCACCACTATCTCATCTACATCCTGGTCGCCGTCCTCGCCCTCCTCGCCTGGACCCTCCCCATCAAGCAAATCGCATCCTCCATTTTCCTGAAATAACCCCATCCGCTCCACCATGTCCGATCACTTTCCAATCCCCCTCGTCCTCGCCGCCGCTTCGCTGATGGCCTTCAGCGGCCTCCCCGGCTGCTTCGCCGCGCGCCGCTCGCGCGCCGCCCAAGCCTTCTCCACGGTTCTCATGCTGCTCGGCGCCCTCCTCGGTCTGGCGGGCGTCGCCCTCTCGTGTCTCGCCGAATCCACGCCCGCCCTCCAATGCGCCTGGCGCCTGCCGTGGGGACAATTCCGCGTCGAGTTGGATTCCCTCTCCGCGTTCTTCCTCGTCCCCGTCTTTGTCGTCCCCGCCCTCGGCGCGCTCTACGGCACGGAATACTGGAAGCCCGCCCGCCATCCCGCCACCGCCCGCGGCCTGCGCTTCTTCTACGGCCTGCTCGCGGGCTCCATGGCCATGGTCGTCCTTGCCCGCGATTCCGTCCTCTTCCTCGTCGCCTGGGAAATCATGGCCGTCTCCGCGTTCTTCCTCGTCGCCACCGACGACAAGGAACTGGCCGTCCGCCGCGCCGCCTGGATCTACCTCGTCGCCGCCCACGTCGGAACCGTCTGCCTCATGGCCCTCTTCTGCCTCCTCTATCGCGCCACCGGCTCCACGAATCTCGACCCGATTTTGAGCGCCTCCCTCACCCCCTCCATCGCCAACGCCATTTTTGCGCTCGCCGTCGTCGGCTTCGGCTTCAAGGCCGGCATCATGCCCCTGCACGTATGGCTCCCCGCCGCCCACGCCAACGCGCCCAGCCACGTCTCCGCCGTCATGTCCGGCGTCATGCTCAAAATGGGCATCTACGGCATGGTCCGCATCATCGCCTTCCTCCCCGACCCCGCCATCGAATGGGGAACCTCCCTCCTCGCCGTCGGCGCCGCCACCGGCATCCTCGGCATCGCCTTCGCGCTGGGCCAAAGCGACGTCAAGCGACTCCTCGCCTACAGCAGCATCGAAAACGTCGGCATCATCGTCCTGGGCATCGGCCTCGCCCTCGTCGGCCGCACCGCCCAACGCCCCGAAATCGTCGCCCTCGGCATGGGCGGTGCGCTCTTCCACGTCTGGAACCACAGCCTCTTCAAATCCCTCCTGTTCCTGAATTCCGGCTCCCTCATCCACGCCGTCCACACCCGCCAAATGGACCAGATGGGCGGCCTCTCCAAGCGCATGCCCCGCACCGCCGCGCTCTTCTTCGTCGGCGCCGCCGCCATCTGCGGACTGCCCCCCCTCAACGGTTTTGCGGGCGAATGGCTCACCTATCTCGGTTTCTTCCGCGCCATCGCCCCCGCCTCCGCCCCCGTGGCGCTCGCGACCGGCCTCGGCGCCCTGGCCCTGGCCATGATCGGAGCTCTGGCCATCGCCTGCTTCGTAAAGCTCTACGGCACCGTGTTCATGGGCTCCCCCCGCACCGCCAAAGGCGCCCACGCGCACGACACCGGCCCGTGGATGCTCGCCCCCTCCGCCCTCCTCGCCGCCGCCTGCATCGCGCTCGGCCTCTTCCCCCAGCTCGCCCTCCCCGCCATCGGCAAGGCCGTGGCCGCCTGGTCGCCCGCCAGCGCGAAAGCCGCGCTCCACATGGCCGAACTCGCGCCAACCGGATTCCTCACCGCCGCCGGCCTCGTCCTGCTCGCCGCCGCCCTCCTCGCCGTCCTCTTCCTGCTCCGCCGCCCCGCCATCCGCACCGAAGGCACCTGGGGCTGCGGCTACATGCGCCCCACCCCGCGCATCCAGTACACCGGCTCCTCCTTCGCCCAATCCCTCGTCGGCTTCTTCTCCTGGGCGCTCCTCCCCAACCACACCGCCCCCGCCCTACGCACCACGCTCTTCCCATCCTCGTCCGCCATGGCCCAAACCGTTCCCGACGCCGTTTTGGACCGCGCCGTCATGCCCTTCTTCCGCCTGACCCGCCGCTTCCTTCCGTGGGTCCGCCTGCTCCAGCAAGGCAAAATCCACGTCTATCTACTCTACATTCTGGTTGTCGTCCTCGCCTTGTTGTTCTGGAATAACGTGGGAATCCCGTCATGATCCATCTGCTCATCCATCTCGCGCTGCTGCTCGCCCTGCCGCCCCTGCTACTCGGCGTCATCAACAAAACCAAAGCCTTCATCGCCGGACGCAAAGGCCCGCCCGTCCTGCAGCTCTACTTCGACATCTTCAAGCTCATGCAGAAGAACGTCGTCCTCAGCACCACCACCTCGTGGATCTTCGTCGCCTCCCCCGTCGTCGCCGTCGTCACCGTCCTGCTCGCCGGCCTGCTCATGCCGCTCGGCCCCTTCCACGCCCCCCTCGGCTTCACCGGCGACCTCATCCTCTTCGCCTATCTCCTCGCCCTCTCCCGCTTCTTCACCACCGCCGCCGCGCTGGACACCGGCTCCCCCTTCGAAGGCATGGGCGCCGCCCGCGAAGTCACCTTCGCCTGCCTCGCCGAACCCGCCCTCTTCTTCGCCTTCCTCGTCCTCGTGAAAATGTCCGGCTCCCTCCGCCTCGACGACATGCTCCACGCCTTCGATCCCGCCGCATGGCAAGGAACCGCCGCCCCCCTCATGCTCGTCTCCATCGGCCTCTTCATCGTCCTCCTCGCCGAAAACTGCCGCGTACCCGTCGACGATCCCAACACCCACCTCGAACTCACCATGATCCACGAAGTCATGGTCCTCGACCACAGCGGCCCCCTCCTCGGCCTCATCT
>CAYNHA010000156.1:0-3112 GCA_964397035.1 uncultured Verrucomicrobiota bacterium | reverse complement strand
CAGAAGTAACCGTCCCCGTGACAGCAGATAACGAGAATGCATTCTGTAGTATAAGTAAGCTTAAAAACGCAATAAGCAGATACAACGTGTTTTTCATTATTCAGTTCCTCATCTGTCGCTATGTTAGGGGACTATCTTTGGACAATCATAATATTGAGATGGAGCAAACAAGCAAGAAATGGGGAAATGGGGTCAGTCCCGTATTCTAGTAAGAAAGGGTCAGTCCTATGATTTAATGTTTTGATTGCGGCCACGGTTTTCAACTCATCCTCCTAATCCATTCCGGGCACGATGGACACTCCTCTGCCCGTGTGACCAGAATGCGGGAGGTCAAGCCACGATCACAAGGTCAATGACATGACATTTTTTGACAAAAAGATGACATTTTTTGCTCGAAATGGACAATTTGTCACACCCCGATTTTTCATAATCACAACATAATATTGTGGAATTTTCCAACCCCTATCCCATTAAAATGTGAATATGTAATACCATGTATATCATTTTGTTATGACAACCATTCAAATCATTTTGTTTCACCAGGCTGCGGAAACAAAACCATGAATTTTCACGTTGTTTTCGTATATTTGCATAACATTTGTCGGTTATTTTCATAGATTTCCGTGCATCCTGGGCACACGAATTTTCCGTCTCAAGAATCCACCCCAACCGAACCCCAATTCGTTTCTCCCGCAGAGGCGCAAAGGCGCGGAGAGACTTCGCCACCCAACCGTCAATGCAATCCCGCCCGCTGCTGCCCGGCTCGACAGGAATACCATACTTCATGTCCTAGGTAGGGCGAACCCTCTGGGTGAGCCGTGAGGATAGGGCTTCATGAAAGGCCGGATCCTATAGGCGTTCAGAGCCTGCGCCATTTCCAGATCCGTGTCCATCGGTGTGCATCCGTGGCTCCCTGGATCTTCGCTGGCGCTACATATAACCGGAACACCTGAATACGGTTGCCCTGCCTTTTTGGCCTCTCCTCTGTGGAACTCCGTATTCTCTGTGGCGAAATCCCTTTTCGGTCGGCTTATTTCTTCGGTGCCAGAGCCTGCCCGGCCCCCAGATCGGAAAGCCCGGCCTTCTCCAGGTCGGTCCACAGCGTGCCCGGCCCCGCGTGCAGGATGTTGATCTTGAGGTCGTCGCCCAGTGTCGAAGCCAGCGTCCACAGGTTGTAGGCTTCGGGATCGCCAAACGCCTTCACCTTGAGCTGCAGGCCCTTGGCCTTCTCGCCTTCCACCAGGCTCACCACCTGCGCGTCGGCCGTGCCTAGCGTCGTGATGCGTTCGGCATTCACTCCCGCCGTCTGTTTCTCGATTTCCGCCGCCTGCCGCATCGTGTCGCCCTGGATCTCGGCCACCTGTTTTTCCTCGTCCGCCTTGATGATGGCCTTGATCTTTTCCGTCTCCTGCGCGACCTGTTCGCGGCGCTGGCCAATCAGGCTCAGCTCCGTGTTCAGCTCGGCCTGCTTCTTGGCCGTGTTCTGCTTTTCCTGATTCGTCAGGTTCTGTTCCTGCGCCAGGCTGGCCTGCTGGATCGGGTCCAAAATCTGCCCCGGCACATTCACGTGCCGAATCAGCGCGTTGTGGATGCGGATTCTCTTTTCGGCCAGCGTCGTGGCCAGCGCGTCGGTCAGCTCGTTCTGGAATTTCTCGCGGCCTTCGCCCACGATGAAATCCTTTGCCCCGTACGCCGACCCCTTCAGGCGCGACACCGACAGGATCTGCGGCATGATCACTTTGTCCACTGCCGCCGGCAGGTCGCCATAGGTCCGGAACAGCCACGCCACATCCTTGGGCTGCAACTCGAACTCCACCGTCATGTCCAGGCTGATCTCGAACCCATCGCGCGACGGAAACTCAACGAACTGGTTCAGCACGAACGAGAGCGAGGCCGGCGCAGGCGGAGGCGCCGCCGGGGCCCCTTGGGGATCCGCCACGTTGATCCCCGCGCTCCGGAGTTGGGCCGCAATCTTTGAAGCCGCAGACGCCTCCCTCCCCAGCCGCATCCCCGAACTGGATTCCGACCGCATGTAATCCGCGCGCTTCTCCTGCTGCTCCTGGATCACGTTCAACTGCAACCGATCCATCGCCGCGTTTTGCGAGGACATCAGGTTCTTGGTGATCACCGCGCCGCCGCCCTTGCCGATCAGCGAGACCTGGTTCACGCCGATTTCCAGCACGTCCACCTTGTATTCGCGCGGATTCACGTAATACAACCCCGGCTGCAGCACATCGCTGCGCACGCCTTTTTCGCCGCTCTTCGCAAACTGGCTGGGTGCCGTCTGCGTGCCGGAGAGCGACGTGATCACGCCGTCATACCCGATCGGAATGCCGATTGCATCCACGATGTCGATCTGGTAGCCCACCGGATTCATGCGGTACTTTCCGGGCCCCAGCACGTTCCGCCAAATGCCCTTCTGGCCTCGCTCCGCCAGGAATTCTCCCTCGGGCAGTTCCGCGCCCACCTTCGAGGTCACGATGCCCACCTTGCCCGGCGGAATCGAAATCACCGGACGGATCTCGCGCTCGTAGAACCACGGGTTCAGAAAATGCCGGCCTTCGCCCAGCACCTCTTCCAGAATGCCCTGCTGGCCCTTCTGCGCCAGAATCTGTCCAGGCGGCAGTTCCTTGCCCATCTTCGCCGTGATCACCGCCATCTGGTCGGGCCCCACGTAAAACCGGCAAAAGCCCCACTGCCACAACAGCCACACGCCCAGGACCGCCGCGGCCACCGTCAAACCCGTTTTCACCGTGCTCTTCATTGGGCACCGCCTTTCGCCGCCGCCGGCACATATCCCTGCAGCAATTCTCCCAGCCCTCCGCCTTGGTCGCCGCTCAGGATCGACTGGATCTTCGGCCCGATGCGCCCGTAGAACGCATAGCGCGCCAGGTTGATCCCCGTGCCAAACGCCTTCACCTGGTTTTCAATCACGCCCGCCTCCGCCTCGTTCCGCAGGCGGATCACGTTGCCCTCGGCCGATGCCTGCAGCAGCTTGGCTTCGGCCTGCGCCTTCGCTGCGGCGTTTTCCAGCTTGGCCACTTCCAAATCGCGGTTCGCCCGCGTCAGGCGCACTTCGCGCCCCTGCTCCGCGGCAATCACGGAGCGGATG
>CAYNHA010000155.1:0-8508 GCA_964397035.1 uncultured Verrucomicrobiota bacterium | reverse complement strand
ACCCGTGGCGACGGGGCGTCGGTTCTGGTGGTGGCCCGTGCGGGCGCCGTTCCCGTCAATCCGGTCGATGGTACAGTGTACGCGGCGGATGCCGCATTTGGCTCCGGCGCGGATTTGGGCAGCGGCAGCTTTGTGGTCTACAAGGGGAGCGGCACGTCGGTGAATCTGACCGGGCTTTCGGCGAACACCTCGTATACCGTGGCGGTTTTCGAGTTCAATGGGTCTTCCAGCGGGGAAAATTATCTGGTCACGGGCCGTCCGTCCGCCTCCCGTTCCACGACCATTGCCGCGCCGGTCACGAGCGCCAGCAGTGTGGCGTTCAGCAGCGTCGGGGCCAATCAGATGACGGTGGGATGGGTGAATGGAAACGGATCCCGCCGCTTGGTTCTGATGCGGGACGGGGCGATCACCAGCGACCCCGTCAGCGGAACCAATTATTCCGCCAGCGCGACGTATGGAAACGGGGCTTCCTTTGGCGATGGTTCCTTTGCCGTGTTCGATGGGGTCAATGGGCCTGTGACGGTTTCCGGTTTGAACCCGTCCACAACGTATACTGTCGAGGTTTTCGAATACAACGGGACAGGGGAATCCACTTCCTACATGCTGGCTACACCAGGGGCGGGAAGCCAGTCGACCTTGTCGACAGAGCCAACAACGCAAGCCACGTTTGTTTCCTTTTCCGCCATTGCGACCAATGGAATGACCGTGAGTTGGGTCAACGGAAACGGGGCCAATCGAATTGTGGTGATGCGGGAAGACTATGCCGTGGACGGGAACCCGGTCGATGGCGTGGCCTATGCCCTGGACGACTCGCTGGGTGGTGGGACAGTTGTGTATTCGGGCGCAAGCACCAACGCGGTGCTTGACGACCTCGTGGCAGGAAAGCTGTACCACTTTCGCGTGTATGAGTTCAACGGCGCGGCCAGCTCATGCAACTATCTGACTGCGACGGCCACCGACAATCCGGACAGCCAGCGGACCCTGCTGGCGCCCCCGGCATTGGATCCGGCCTCGGCTGTGACGGGCACCGGGTTCACCGTTTCCTGGCTGGCCTCGCTCAACGCCTCCGGATACCGGCTGGATGTTTCGACCAACTCGAACTGCGTGGGCGGCTACGTGGGTTCCTATAGCGATTTCGACATTAGCAGCAGCGGAAACAACCTGCAGCACGCGGTGACGGGGCTCCAGCCGGGCACGCTGTATTATTTCCGGGTGAAAGCCTATGCCAGTGGTTCGACCAGCGTGTATTCGTCGATTGTATCCGCCTGGACCTTGGCCGCCGCACCTACGGCGCTGAACGCGACCAATGCCACGGCGGTGAGCTTTCATGCCAACTGGCTCTCTGTCGCCAGTGCCACGGGGTACCGTCTGGACGTGGCCACGGATGAATCCTTCGCCTCCATGGTCGCCGGGTTCAGCGATCTGGATGTGGGCACGGCCCTGACCCGCTTGGTGACCGGCCTTTCGGCGGCGCAGACCTATTACTACCGGGTGCGGGCCGTCAACAGCAGCGGTGCCAGCGCCAATTCCGGCACGACCGTGGCCACGACGGTGCCTGCGGCGCCTCTCGCCTTGTCCGGCGCCTATTTGAATACCAACAGTTTCCAGGCCTTTTGGGTCCAGGCCGAAGGGGCCACCGGCTATCGACTGGATGTTTCGACGAACCAGGATTTCTCCAGCTTCGTGACCGGGTTTTCAAATCTCAATGTGGGATTGGTTACGACCCACACGGTTTTGCACACGGATTTGCGCGCGGGCGTCACCAACTATTACCGGGTCCGCGCCTACAACGCCAGCGGCACCAGCACGAACTCCAATATCGAGACGGCCTCCTATTCCACGGCGGTGGTTCTGTACTATTTCGACCTGATGCGATGCGGACAGGACGTCAAGGTGGTCTGGGAGACGGCCTCCGAGGAATCCACGGTTGGATTCTATGTCCAGCGGCTGAACTCGGATTCCACGTGGACGCAGATCCACGACGTCTTGGTTCCGGCGAGCGGTGTGGATGGCATGGGCGCCCGGTATTCCATCGTGGATCCCGGGGCGGTGCCGGGGCAGAGCTACATCTACCGTCTGACCGAAGTGGAGACGGATGGCGACCGCATTGAATACGGCCCCTATCTTCGGAATACGGATGAATTCAGGATTCCGGAGCCCGTTTCCTTCACGGAGGACGGGGCTGTGATTCAGTGGCTCAGCTCGGCAGCGGAGTCCTACAGCATTCTGCGGAGCACCAATCTGGTCGAGGGCTTCACGGTGGTTGCCACGGGGCTTCCGGGTGAACCGCCGATGAATAGCTATACGGACACCGGTCTGACGGCTGGCACGGTCTTTTACAAGATCGTGGCGGACGCCATCGACGGGAAGTAGCGGCGGAAACATCCAGGGAGCGGCGGGTTCCCGGCAGGGAATTCCGCCGCTTTGGCTTGGCCGGGTTTTGCTGGACGCGCCGGGGGGATCGCGATAGCATGGCGCGCTATGGAATTGTTGATCCAGAGAGCAAAAGCATTCGGCGGAAGCGTGGTGCTTCCAGAGGGCCAGGACCCGCGGGTGATGAAAGCGGCGGCGGAAATCGTGCGCCACGGGTTTGCACGCGTGTCCGTGCTGGCGTCCCCCGCCGAGGCACAAAAAGCCTGTGCGGCGGCCGGCGTGACCCCGTCGGGATTCGAGATCATCGATCCTTCTTGGCCTCTTTGCCTGGAGGAACTGGTGGCGGCCTACCATCGCAAACGGGCCTCCAAAGGGCTGACCGAGGAGCAGGCGCGCGAAGCCATGAAGAACCGGCTGTATGTCGGGGCCATCATGATCGAGACCGGCTACGCATCGGGCATGGTGGCGGGCAGCATCGCGTCGACGCCGGACATGCTCCGAGCGGCCTTCCATTGCGTGGGCACCGCTCCCGGAATCAAGACCGCGAGCAGTTGCTTCCTGCTGCGGCTGAAGAATCCGACGATCGCGGGTGAGAACACCCTGCTGTTTGCCGATTGCGGCGTGAATCCGAATCCGACGGCGGAGCAGTTGGCGGAAATCGCGATGTCGACGGCCCAGACGCACCGGGCCCTGGTGGGGACGGTGCCGCGTGTGGCCATGCTGAGTTTTTCGACGCGCGGGAGCGCCAAGCACGAGCTCGTGGACAAGGTGGCGAAGGCCACGAAGCTGGCCAAGGAACTGGCGGCCAAGTTCGATCCGGAAATGCTGGTCGACGGCGAGTTACAGACGGATGCGGCGCTTGTGCCCAATGTGGCTGCGCAAAAAGCTCCCGACAGTCCCTTGAAGGGCGCGGCGAACATTCTGGTGTTTCCGGACCTGCAGGCGGGCAACATTTCGGTGAAGCTGGTGGAGCGGCTGGCGGGCGCGATTGCGCTGGGGCCGATCCTGCAAGGTCTGGCCAAGCCCCTGAATGACCTGTCGCGCGGATGCAGCGCGGAGGACATCGTGGGCGTTGCGGCCGTGACGATGTGTCAGGCGTCGGCGATGGGTGTGCCTGCGAAGGTCAAGCCCAGCGGCGTGGCGGCCCCGGCAAAGCCGGTGGAGTCCTGCGCGGCCGGAATCTTGTCGGACGATGAAATTGAACTGATTGCACGACGCGTGGCGCAGGATTTGTTGTCGAATCCTTCGCTGGCGCAGGCGTTGCGAGGATTTTGAGAGGAAAAAGTCATGAAAGAGATCGATTGGAAGAGTCTGGGTTTTGCCTATTTGGACACGAATTGCCACATCCGCTATGTGTGGAAGGATGGCCACTGGAGCGAAGGCGAACTGGTGAAGTCACCGTACATGCCGATCCACATCGCGGCAACGGCCCTCCACTATGGACAGTCGGCGTTCGAGGGGTTGAAGGCGTTCCGCCGCAAGGACGGCAAGGTGAGCCTGTTTCGTCCGGAGGAAAACGCGAAGCGGATGGCCATCACCGCCCGCCGGACCTGCATGGCCGAAGTGCCCGAGGACATGTTCGTGGATGCGTGCAAGCGCGTGGTGAAGGCGAACCTGGAGTTCGTGCCTCCGTATGGAACCGGCGGATCGATGTATGTGCGGCCGCTGCTGTTCGGCAGTGGGGCGCAGATCGGCGTGGCGCCGGCGGATGAATACACCTTCCTGGTGCTGGTGACGCCCGTGGGCGCCTACTACAAGGGCGGCTTGCAGGCGGTGAAGGCGATCGTGCTGGACGACTACGACCGCGCGGCGCCGCTGGGCACTGGCCACGTCAAGGTGGCCGGCAACTATGCCGTGAGCCTGTATCCGCACCTGAAGGCGAAGCACGCGGGCTATCCCGTGGAGCTGTATCTCGACGCGCGGGAGCACAAGTGGATCGAAGAATTCGCGACGAGCAATTTCCTGGCCGTGACGAAGGACGGAGTCTACGTGACGGTGAAGTCGCGTTCGATCCTACCGAGCATCACGAACCTGACCTTGCGAGAGATCGCGCAGGACCTCGGAATCCCAGTGGAGGTGCGTCCGGTGGCCTTCGACGAAGTGACGAGCTTTGCCGAAGTGGCGGCGTGCGGCACCGCGGTGGTGATCACTCCCGTGTGCCAGATCGAGCGTGCGGGGCAAGTCTACAAGACCGGTCCCGAGACGGGTTGCGGCCCGGTGCTGGAACGCCTGTACAAGACCGTGCAGGGCATCCAGTACGGCGAGCTGCCGGACACGCACGGCTGGAACGTGGAAGTCGGGTAATCGCATGATGACGTTCGACCAGCAATTCTCGAAGATCACCGCGCGGCGGATCGACCTGCACAGCGCGGAGGAACTGAAGTCGCGATTGGCGAAATCCATCGCGGAGAAGAAGCCGTTGCGCATCAAGATGGGCGCGGATCCGTCCGCGCCCGATCTTCACCTGGGCCATTGCGTGGCGCTGAACAAGCTCCGCGAATTCCAGGATTGCGGGCACACGGTGGTGTTCATCATCGGCGACTTCACGGGCATGATTGGCGACCCTTCCGGGAAATCCGCCACGCGCCCGCAGTTGTCGCGCGAGAAAGTGCTGGAGAACGCGAAGAGCTATCAGGACCAGATGTTCAAGATCCTCGATCCGGCCCGCACCGAGGTGCATTTCAACTCGGAATGGTTCGGAGCGATGACGTTCGACAAGGTGATCCGCCTGAGCGCGCACGTGACCGTGGCGCAGTTGCTGGCGCGGGACGATTTCTCCAAGCGGTATTCTGCCAACCAGCCCATCTCGCTGGTCGAGTTCTTGTATCCGCTCGTTCAGGCGTACGATTCCGTGATGGTGCGGGCGGACGTGGAGATCGGCGGCACCGACCAGTTGTTCAACCTGCTGCTGGGCCGCGAGATCCAGAAGGCCCACGGCCAGGAGCCGCAGATCGTGATGACGATGCCGCTGCTGGAAGGGCTCGATGGCGTTCACAAGATGAGCAAGAGTCTGGGCAACTACATCGCCGTGAACGACACGCCCAAGGATACCTTTGGCAAGACGATGAGCGTGAGCGACGATCTGATGTGGCGCTATTTCTCGCTGGTGCTGTGCCTGCCGGAGGAGGAGATCGCGACGATGAAGGCCGCGGTGGCCTCCGGCGCGCGGCATCCCCGCGAGGTGAAGGACGAGCTGGGCCGCCGCGTGGTGGAGAAATTCCACGGGGCCGCGGCGGGCGCCGAGGCCAGCGCGGAATTTGCGCGTGTGTTTTCGCAGAACCAACTGCCGACGGACATGCCCGAGGTGGTTGTTCCCGCCGGCAAGATCGGCATCCTGACGCTGATGGTGAAGGCCGCCCTGGCCCCGAGCACCAGCGAGGCCCGGCGTCTGGTGCAGGCCGGGGCCGTGAAGGTGGACGACGACAAGGTGGCCGATTTCCGCCTGGAGATCGAGCCCCGGGACGGCATGATTCTCCGGAGCGGCAAGCGCGGATTTGCCAAGCTGAAACTCGAAGCTTGAAACTGGGCATAGCCCAGATCGGTGCAATAACCCAATCGCGAATGGCTCCATGAAGTTGCCGAATGCCATGGAGCGATTGCAGGATGAATCCCTGGAGGGGCTGGTCGAGCTGATCACGTTCCACAGCGAGGAGACAGGGTTTTGCGTGCTCAAGGTCAAGGCGCGCGGTTTCCGCGAGACGGTGGCGGTGACCGGCAAGGTGCCGCGCATCGATGTGGGCGAATGGATCAAGGCCAAGGGCAAGTGGACCATCGACCGCAAGCACGGGCGCCAATTCCAGGCGGAGCAACTGGAAGCCGTGGTTCCCGACTCGCTTGAGGGGATCGAAAAGTTTCTGGGATCGGGACTGATCAAGGGAATCGGGCCGGTCTACGCGAAGAAGCTGGTGCAATCGTTCGGAATGGCGGTGCTGGACATCATCGAGAACCGGTCTGCGGAGCTGGAGCAGGTGGAGGGCATCGGCAAGATGCGCCGCCAGCAGATCAAGGAATCGTGGAAGGCGCAGAAGACGATCCGGGAGATCATGACGTTTTTGTTCGCGAACGGGGTGAGCACGGGGCGCGCGTTCCGGATCTACAAGGCGTATGGCGAGAAGGCTATCGAAAAGGTCCGGATGGATCCGTATTGTCTGGCCCGCGACATTCACGGCATCGGCTTCAAGATCGCCGACCAGATCGCGGGCAAACTGGGCATTGAAAAGGGATCCATTTTACGGGCGCGGGCGGGGTTGACGTACGTGCTGCTGGAACTGTCGAACCAGGGTCACTGCGCATTTCCGCGCGATGCCTTGCTGTCGAGGTCGTCGGACATGCTGGAGATCCCGCTGGCGACGATGGAAGAGGCGCTGCGCACCGAGGTGGAGAACGGGCAACTGACGGTGGGGGCAGGGGAAGACAACGAGCTGTGGGTGTATCTGGCGGCGCTGGCCTATGCCGAGCGGGAGGCGGCGGCGCGCCTGGCGGAGATTTCCAAGGGACCGCACCCGTGCCCCAAGATCGATTTGCCCGTTGCGGTGGACTGGGTGCAGAAGCAGTTGAAGATCGAGTTGGCCCAGGGACAGAAAGATGCCTTTTTCGGCGCGTTTCAAAACAAGGTGCTGGTGATTACCGGCGGCCCGGGCGTTGGAAAGACCACGCTGGTCCGGTCTCTGGTGAAGGTGCTGGCCGCCAAGAAAATGCGCATTCTGCTGTGTGCGCCGACGGGGCGCGCGGCCAAGCGCATGTCGGAGCTGTCGGGCATGGAGGCCAAGACCATTCACCGGTTGCTGGCCTACGAGCCGGGAACGGGGCGTTTCCGTCACGATGCGCGGAATCCGTTGGAGACGGATGTACTGATTGTGGATGAAACGAGCATGATCGACATCCAGCTTGCGGTTCATTTGTTCCGGGCCGTGCCCAAAGGCGGCCTGCTGATTCTGGTGGGCGATGTGGACCAATTGCCATCCGTAGGGCCCGGGTGCGTGTTGCGGGATGTGATTGAGTCGGCGGTCTTGCCCGTCTTCCGGCTGACGGAGGTTTTCCGCCAGGGGGAGGGCAGCCAGATTGTCCGAAATGCCCACCGGGTCAATGCGGGGCAGATGCCCGAAATGCCCGAAAAGGATGGAGGCATGGCCGGGCCAGGCGATTTCTTCTTCGTGAAGGCCGACACACCGGAGCGGGCGGTGGAGTTGATCCGGAAGATGGTATGCGAGGCCATTCCGCGGCGGTTCCACTTGAACCCCATGTCCGATGTCCAGATCCTGACGCCGATGCAGAAGGGCGAGCTGGGCGCGCGAAACCTGAATGCGGCCATGCAGGCCGCGCTGAATCCGAACGGCGTGGAGATCGAACGGTTCGGCTGGAAATTCCGCGAAGGCGACCGCGTGATGCAAACGGAGAACAACTACGACAAGGACGTGTTCAACGGCGACATCGGGCAGGTGGAGAAAGTGGACCCGGCCGACCAGGAGCTGCTCGTTCGCTACGACGACCGCAAGGTGGCCTATGATTTCCAGGAACTCGACGAGTTGACGCCGGCCTATGCCGTGACGGTGCACAAGAGCCAGGGAAGTGAATATCCCTGCGTGGTGTTGCCGATGCACACGCAGCATTACGTGATGCTGCAGCGGAATCTGCTGTACACGGGTATCACGCGCGGGAAGAAGCTTGTCGTGGTCGTGGGGACGGAGAAAGCGCTGGGGCTGGCCGTGCGCAATGCCGAGGCGGGGCGGCGCAACACCACGCTCCGGAAACGCCTCCACGAGGCGTTTGGAAAATAGATTTCCGGGAATTTGGATGGAGAAAAACGCCAAGCGGCGGACTATCACTTATAATTATAAGTGATAGCTCGGGTTTTTCCACAGTATGGAAAACTTTTTCGCGATTTTTCCACACAATGGAAAAAATGTTTCCACACTGTGGAAAACTTTGTGGGGGACCGAAAAGACTGGAAGCGGGAGGGGAAAAGAAGTAGGGTACGCGGGCGAGATGAGTGAGGTTGTACAGTTTGTCTGCCTGAGTGGAATCATCCTGTGCGGGGTGCTGTCGGTTTGGCCGTTCCGGTTTTCGCAGCGCTGGCTTTCATGGTGCCTGTACCTGCCGGTGACGGCGGTTTTGCTGTACGGATTCTACGAGGCG
>CAYNHA010000154.1:0-14373 GCA_964397035.1 uncultured Verrucomicrobiota bacterium | reverse complement strand
GTGGCGGGGGAATCGGAAAAGAAGAGGGCCATGTCGGGCTTGCCCGATGCCTTGAGGCCCGCGACGATTCCAGCGGCGCGGAATCCAGCGGGGAGGGTGGCCTTGGGCGAGAATTTCAATAAGGATTTTTGCGTCATGGGGGATGGCCTTTCAAAATGGAATGAATGGTGGGCGACTATACTACCGAATGGTTGAAAAGCGGTATAACAAAATATCGGAACAACGCTCCAACGAAGGACTCGTTTCACTGACTATTTGAGGCAACGGGAGGAATGCCGCAACTTGCGCTTGTGGTCTTGGAGGAGTGTGGTTATATTGGGCCTCTCGATGATTCGATTGAATAAGCCGTGAGCCAATCCATTCCAGACAAAGAGGTGCCGAGCGGGCTATCCGAAGGGATTGCCAAGTGTTCCGTGACCTGTCCCATGTGCGGAAACCGCCATGTGCAGTATCGGCTGAACCCCCAGCTTTACTGGTTCACCGACATGGATATCGATCTCAAGCCGACGGGCTTTCATTGCCGGAAAAGCCTGGAAGGCTATTATCCCCGCCTATATGAGCTGTGGCATTGTCCGCAGTGCCATTTCACGGCCCACAATCGCGTTTTTCCGGATCCACTGAAGCATGTCTACATTGAAAAAGGGTTGATGGCGCGGCGTTTGGCCGAGTTCAAAAAAGCCAATCCGGGCATGGTGCGCATTACCGAGGCCCTTGCCGAGGGGATGTCGTTCGAAAACACCAATTTTTCCCAGGCCATTCGCCAGTCGTTGCTGGAAATTTACCACCAGCGCTTGATCATCGATGTGCTGAATCAGGGGCATGATCAACTGGCACGGGGTTTTTTGAGGCTGGCGTGGCTGTTTCGGGACTGGAAGGAAATGCAACCGGACCGGGCGGAAGAGGAAAAGCGCCTGAATGGCGTGCTGGACCTTGTGATTCAGGACTGGCCGGACTGTCCGCGGTCTGAAAACGAGGCTTTGGATGCCGCCTGCAGGTGTTTTTCGCTCGCGTTGGAACGATCCAAGAGCCCGGATCCGGTCGAATCTTGCGGCATGATGGCCCAGATGGCCCGCATACGGGTGAAAATGGGGGATTTGGATGCGGCGCAGCAATTGCTGGGGGAGTGCCAGAGGTCCATCGTCACCGAAGTCGAGAATATTTCCAGGGCCATGACGGAGGATTTGCATCTGGGCAAGCTGGGGGAAGAGGAGCGCGGGAGACTGCTTTCCGACAGCCGCAAGCTCCGGTCCTTGCTGGATGAGTGCCGTGCCCTGAACGAGAGCATCGCGAAGAAAAATGCGGAATCGGACCGGAAACGGGCTGAAGAATTGATCGCATCCAATTCGAAAGCCTCTCCGGATGCGCTTCGCAAGTTGTTGGGGGACAATGGAATCCCGGCGACCGTCATCCGGGAGTTGTTGCCGGAGCGCAAGGGCGGTTTGTTTGGCGGACTGTTCAAATAGCTGACCCTGTTTTTCTTGTGGCATGCCGGATGCTAATTCCTGCCGGCATGAAAGAATTTTCTACTCGTTTGCTTCGTTCGGCTGTGCTTGCGGTTGTGGTCTGGGGGTGGAGCCTATCCGCATATGCCGAAGATTTGCCTTCGGCTTCTTCCAACGGGCCGGCGTGGCTTTCCCATGCGACCGCACCGGTGTCTTCCACGTCTGGGAATTACAAGCATGCCACATTTCGATCGATGGGCGCTTTGCTTTTGCTGATCGGTGCACTGGCGGGGGTGAATTACTGGTTGCGAAGGAAAGGGTTTCCCGGACAGCCGGTCAGTGGTGCGGGACTTCGCGTGCGTGCGCGCCTGAAGCTGGGGGTGCGGCAGGAGGTCGTGGTGGTGGAGTGGGGCGGGGATCAATTGGTGTTGGGGGTGGGGCCGTCTTTCATTCAACCCCTGTACACCCGCCGCGGTGGTGCTCCCTCGGATCTGGAGAAGGACGAATTGATTGTGGAGGGGACCGGTCATGCCTCCTAAGCGTGCAGATTTCCTTTTCCGCCTGAATCTCCCGGTCTTGGCGGTTTGCATCGGCCTGCTGGGGGCGGGCGCGGTGGACGGGTTGGCGCAAGAAACGAACCGTCCGGAACCCAGCAAAATCCTGGAGGTGCAAGGGGGACAGGTTGCGGATGCCCAGCCTCTTCCGGGATCAACCAATGTGGTGGCCGGGCTTCCCGCCTCCATGCAGACGCCTGCCGGCCCGCTGGGTCTGCAAATCCGTTTTGACGGGGAACAGCCGGGGCTGCTTTCCAGCAGCATCCGCATCCTGCTGATGATGACGGTGCTGTCGCTGGCGCCATCGGCCATGATCATGGTGACGGGATTTACGCGGATCATGATCGTGCTGGGCATTGTTCGCCGGGCCATCGGGTTGCAGTCGGCTCCGCCGAATCAACTGATGGCTGCCTTGGCGCTGTTTCTGACGTTGTTCATCATGCGCCCGGTTTGGGAAGACATCATGACGAATGCCTGGCTCCCCCTGAAGGCGGGGGAAATTTCGGACGCCGAGGCATGGGAGCGCGGGGCCAAGCCCCTGCACCACTTCATGATGGTTCAGACGGGTGAATCGGAGTTGCGCCTGTTTCACGAGCTGGCCAACGAGCCGATTCCGGAAAAGCCGGAATTGGTGGCCATGAATATCCTGGTGCCGGCCTTCATGGTCAGCGAACTCAACACCGCTTTCAAGATGGGCTTCCTGATCTGGCTGCCCTTTCTGGTGATTGACATGGTCCTGGCCTCCACCCTGATGTCTCTGGGTATGATGATGCTGCCGCCGACGATGATTTCCCTGCCGATCAAGGTTCTGTTTTTCGTGTTGGCCGACGGCTGGTCGCTGGTTATTCAAGGATTGGTCCGCAGCTTCTTGTAGCGGGGAAGGGAGAAAGCGCATGACACCCCAAATGGCACTCGAACTGACGCAGCGGGCCCTGATCGTCACCATGATGCTGGGGGCTCCGGTCCTGATCACCACGATGGTGGTGGGCGTGGTGCTGAACGTGTTGCAAACCGTCACATCCATCAAGGACATGAGTCTGAGTTTCGTTCCGAAAGCCGTCATTGTGGCGGCGGTCACGGGATTTTCGCTGCCATGGGGAATCCAGACCATGAACTCGTATTTTGGTGAAATGTATGGGCTGATGGTTCAGATGCGGCCATGACGTTTCTTCTGGGCGACTACCCCTTTGTTTTCCTGATGGTCCTTTTCCGGGTGGCCGCCCTGCTGTTCATGCTTCCGTTCTTCGGCATCATGCGCAGCAGCCGCTGGTTGCTGGCGGGAGCTTCGCTTTCCGTGACGCTGCTGCTGTGCGGGGTCTTGCCGGACTCCTTCCGGGAGTCGGTGGCGACCCTCACAACGCCGGGCGACCTGGTGATCGCCCTGTTTGGCGAGATGCTGCTGGGGGCCGCCATTGGCGCCATTTGCGGTGTTTTCATTGGTGCCTGCTTCATGGCGGGCGAAATCGCGGCGCAGGGGACGTCGCTTTCCATGGCCCAGGACCTGGATCCGGTTTTGGGGGAGCCGTCGGACCTGCTGGCTCAGATCTGGCGCATGCTGTTCATGCTGTTTGTGTTGGTTCTGAAAATGCATCTGGTACTCATCCAGATCGTGGCGCACAGCTTTGAAGCGCTGCCCGTGCCCTGGATGGGTTGGATGAGTTGCGGGTTGGATTTGATTCGGCTGGGAGGGGTGACGATCCAGTTGGGGGTTTCCCTGTCCCTGCCGGTTTTGGTGGTGACGACCCTGGTCACGATTGCCATGGCCCTGATGGCGCGATTTGCTCAGGAATTCAATGTGTTGTTTCTTTCCTTGCCCTTCCGTATCATCTCGGGGCTCTTCATGTTAGGTCTTTGCATCATGCTGGGGGAAGGGGTCATGCGTTCCATGGCACAGGAAATGCTTACCATGGTGGCTCGCTTCTTGGCTTCCTAGAGCGCCAAGGGGCTGAGCCCCGCCGAACGGCGGTGTGGATGAGCGGCGATGGATGGGTGATGCGATGGAAGGCAAAAACGGCCAAACCGAACAAGCGACGTCAAGACGTCGCGAAAAGGAGCGAGAAAAGGGCAATCTGCCCATGTCTCAGGATGTTCTTTCGGTTTCGGTTCTTCTGGTGGCCACCCTGATGCTGAAAGTCTCGTTTCCGGGGTTTTTGAGGGGAACCCGGCAGATGCTGGAATATACGTATCTGGGCCTGCAGCCCGATGCGCACTGGAGCGGAACCTGGGCGCAGGATCTCTATTTCCACGGCATGGTCGCCGTGTTCCAGGCGGTGGCGCCGCTGCTGGGCCTGGTGATGCTGGTGGGCATTGCGGGCAGCATGGCGCAAACGGGCCCCTATTTCAGCTGGGATGCCTTCCACATGGGGGGATTGAAAGCCTTCAACCCTCTCAAGGGAGCCAAAAAGATGGTGTTTTCCGCCCGGGCGGCCAGCAAGTTGCTGCTGACGCTGGGCAAGTTGCTCATCATCGTGGGCATCATTCTGCTGGTGTGGCGGGGCCAAATGGACAAGGTGGCCCAGCTTTCCGCGTTTGGGCTGGCCCCGGCCATAGCCTGGGCAGGCGGACGCATCATCACGACATTGCTGTGGGTTTGCCTGTTTGCCGTGGTGGTGGCCGTGATCGACACGGTGATGACGCGCCGGCGCCATGAAAAAAGCATGATGATGACGAAGCACGAGGTGAAGGACGAGCGCAAGCAGTACGAAATGAAGCCGGAAGTCAAGCGGGCCCAGTTCCGCAAGATGCGCCAGTTGACGACCTCCCGCCTGATTGCCTCCGTGCCGGAGGCGACCGTTGTGATCACCAACCCGACGCGCGTGGCCGTGGCGCTGAAGTACGATCCTTCCACGATGGACCGCCCGCAGGTGGTGGCCAAGGGCATGCGTCTGAATGCCAAGCGCATCCGCGAGCTGGCCCGTGCGCATGGCATTCCGATTGTGGAGCGTCCCGTGCTGGCCCGGGCCCTCTACAAGAGCGTGCCCGTGGGCCGCTACATTCCCGCCGTCCTGTTCGGCGGCGTGGCGGAAGTTCTGGCCTACCTGCACCGGTTGGGCCACCGCCTGAAAGGTCTCGACACGCCGGCTTTGGCCGCAGCCGTTCCAAATCTCTCCACCCCGCCCGCAACGAGGAGCCTGTAAGCCATGATGAAGTTTCGTCAATCCGAAGTGACCGTGGCGCTGGCGCTGGTGGCTGTGCTGGCCATCTTGATCCTGCCCGTGCCGACGCCCCTGCTGGACGTCATGCTGGTGCTGAGCATTGCCATGGGCGCCCTGGTGCTGTTCATCACGCTGCAACTGCGCAATCCGCTTCAATTGTCCGCGTTTCCCTCGCTGCTCCTGTTGCTGACTTTGTTCCGCATGTCGCTGAACGTGGCCACCACGCGCCAGATTCTGCTGAACGGCTATGCGGGGCAGGTGGTCCAGTCCTTCGGCGATTTCGTGGTGGGCGGAAGCTATGTCGTCGGCGTGATCATCTTCCTGATTCTGGTGATCATCAATTTCATGGTCATCACCAAGGGTTCGGGCCGCATCGCCGAAGTGGCGGCGCGCTTCACCTTGGATGCCATGCCCGGCAAGCAAATGAGCATCGACGCCGATCTGAATGCCGGCCTGATCGACGAAAAGGAAGCCCTGCGCCGCCGCGAGGAACTCTCGGACGAGGCGGATTTCTATGGTGCCATGGACGGTGCCAGCAAGTTCGTCCGCGGGGATGCGGTGGCCGGGCTGATCATCACCGCCATCAATATCCTCGGCGGCTTCGCCATCGGCATGCTGCAGTTGGACATGACGGCGGGCGAGGCGTTGCAGAAATACACCATTCTGACCGTGGGCGATGGCTTGATCTCCCAAATCCCCGCGCTGATCATTTCCATCTCCGCCGGTATGCTGGTCACCCGTGCGGCCTCCGGCCAGAGCATGGGCGAAGATCTCAAGAAGCAACTGTTCCTGCGCCCCAAGCCGTTGCTGACCACCGGGGGCCTGCTTTGCGCCATGGGCGTGGTGCCCGGATTGCCTTTCCTGCCGTTTGTGTCCATGGGACTGGTGATGTGCGGCATGGGCTATGTGATGCGCGCCGACAGTGCAGAGGGCGAAGGGGAGGCGGCGTCCGCATCGCCCGACCGCATGACCACCAAGGGCAAGGCATTGCCCGGACGGGGGGACGCCAAGGGATTGCCGGAGCGGGAAGAACGTTCCATTCCGGAAGTCAGCGCCATGGATGTGGAGATCGGGTTTGGGCTGGTGCCGATGGTGGACCGCGGGCAGGGAGGGAAGCTGCTCGACCGGATTGCGGCCATCCGCCAGCAGTTGGCCGAAGAGCTTGGCTTTGTGCTCCCGCCTGTTAATGTACACGACAACATGCGCCTGCGTAACAATGAATATGCCATCCGCGTTCGCGGCCACGAGGTTGCGCGCGGCATGCTGCAGCCCGGCAACTGGCTGGCGGTGGATGCCACCGGCCATGTGCCGTTTGCCGTTGGCATTCCCGTGCAGGAGCCGACCTTTGGGTTCAAGGCGTGGTGGATCACGGCCGCGCAGCGCGAGCTGGCCGAGTCCAAGGGCCTGACCGTGGTGGATGCCACCGACGTGGTGACCACCCACCTGACCGAAACCGCCCGTTCGAACGCGGCCGACCTGCTGGTCCGGCAGGATGTCAGCGAGATGATCGACCGCGTCAAGCGCAAGCACGAGTCCGTGGTGCAGGAATTGATTCCCACCCGGCTCAGCATGGGAGTGGTCCACCGCGTTTTGCAGAACCTGCTGCGCGAACGGGTGTCGATCCGCGACTTGCCGCTCATCCTGGAAACCTTGTCCGACCACGCCGCACGCACGCAGGATCCGGCGCTCCTGGCCGAGCTGTGCCGCCGCGCCATGGGCGCCCACATCACCTCCCGCTATCTGGAGCCGGGCGGAAAGCTTCCCGCCATTGCGATTCATCCCGAACTGGAAAGTCTGCTGAAGGAATCGATTCACCGCGAAAACGGCGACCTGGGCGTGCTGGCGCTTCCGCCGGACCAGAACCGCGCCATGCTGGAAAGCGTGAACCGCATTTGCGGAGCCGCCCGCAAGAACAACCGACAGCCCGTCCTGGTTTGCCTGCCCACCCTGCGGCGCCACCTGCGGCGCCTGCTGGAGCCGCAGAACCGCGATTTGCCGGTCCTTTCCTTCGCGGAGATTCCCGATGCGATTGACATCGACATCATCGGTCTTGTATCGATTCCGATGGCCAAGCAGAAGGAAGTCGCCTAGGCATGAAAATCCGTCGATACAAAGGCTCGAACCGCGAGGAACTGTACAAGACCATCCTGATGGAGATGGGACCCAATGCCGTCGTGGTTTCCCCCTCGGCGGAAAAATCGACGCTGTTCGGCCTGCGCAAGGAATGCGAGCTGATCGCCATCCTCGACGATGCCGCCGGTCCGGTTTCCGAAGCCGCCGGGGCATCGGGTTCCCGCACGGTGGCACCGGCGGAGGCGGATGAATTGCGGAGGCTTCGCCGGCAGCAGTTGCACCAGTGGCGCGACATGCAGAAGTCGCTGAACGGCCTCCGCGAAAACCTCCAGGATATCCGGGCGGGCCAGGAAAAAGGCGGTGCCGATGCCTGGATGCGTTCCCTGCCCGAGCATGCGCGGCACTGGGACCCGCGCTTTTGCGAGTGGGCCAAATCCACCTGTCCCGCGCTGATCGAGGCCGATGGGGTCCGGGCGCAGCGGGAATGGGGGCGCCACCTGTCCGTGGCGTCCGATTTCAAGTTCCAGCATCCGGACCGCAAGCCCCACGTGGTGGTGCTGGTGGGGCCGACGGGTTCCGGCAAGACCACCACGCTGGCCAAGCTGGCCACGATTGCCACCATGCAGCACAAGCTCAAGGTGGGCCTCGTCACGGCCGACACCTTCCGCATCGCGGCCGTGGACCAGATCCGCGAATACGCGGCGCTTCTGGGTGCCGACCTGCGCGTGGTGTTTTCGGCGAACGAGGCGCGCAACGCCGTGGCGGCGCTGTCCCACAACGATGTGATTTTTGTCGATACGCCGGGACGTACCCATTTCGACGAGATGGGATTGGCCTCCATTCAAAACGTGTTGCGCGGCATGGGGGCCGTGACCGTGATGCTGACGGTGCCCGCCACCCTGAGCCGGACCGACCTGCCCGAGATGTTCGCGGGTTTCTCCCGCTTCCAGCCCGATTACCTGATCGTGACCAAGGTGGACGAGACGCGTCGTCCCTCCATTTTCACGTCGCTTCCCTTTGAGTCGGATCGCCGCGTGGCATTCGTCACCGATGGCCAGCGCGTGCCGCAGGACATTTTCGCGGCCCGTCCCGATCGCATTGCCGATTTGGTTTTCCAAACCGTGGAATCTGCTCCGGCCGCCTCGCCGGCCCCGGCCGGAAAGGAGTTGCGGTGAACATGGAACTTCCGGAACCCATGGCTCCGATGGAGGATCAAGCCGCCGGCCTGCGGGCGATGAGCCAGGCCCTGGAGGGGACCTTCAGCGGGACGCGTTGCCTGGCGGTGGGAAGCGGAAAGGGCGGGGTCGGCAAGACGGCCGTCTCCATCGGGCTGAGCTTCGCCTTCACGGAACTGGGACGCCGCGTGCTGCTGTTCGACGGCGACATGGGGCTGGCCAATGTCGATTTGCAGATGGGGCTGGTTGCGGACTACACGGTGCAAGACGTTATTTTCGGCCAATGCAGCCTGGAGCAGGCGTGCGTTCCGGTGGAGAACGGGCCCGACGTGCTGGTGTCCGCGTCCGGCTCGCCCGAACTGGTGGATTTGGGCCATGCCCGCCGCCGCCTGTTCATCGAGGACCTTTTCCGGTTTGCCTCCAAGTACGACCTGTTCATCGTGGATACGGGCGCCGGCATCGGAAGAAGCACGACCGATTTCCTGGCGGCCTGTCCCGAGGTGCTGGTGGTTCTGACGAACGAGCCCACCTCGCTGATGGATGCCTATGCGCTCATCAAAACCCTGCATCTCCGCTCGCAGGGACAATCTCTGGGCGTGGTGGTCAACATGGTGGACTCGATCGACGAAGGGGAAGCGCTGTTTGCCCGGCTCGATGCCATCGCCCGGCAATTCATCGGCGCCTCTCTCACGCTGGAAGGGGTGATCGTGTTCGACCGCCGCGTGTCCGAGGCCATCCGCAGCCAGCGGAACATTGTCCGCTATGCCTCCAACGGGGCGGTGGCCCACTGCCTGCGGGACCTGGCCGCCCGGCTGGTCTCCCGTCCGCGCCGGGCCGCGCCGAGGGTCTCCCTGGAGCAATGGATGTCGCAGTGGGAAGGTTCTGCGTTCCTGAAACCGGCTGAGGGCAAACCGTCATGAAAGCTCTTCTGACCCAACTGGCCCTGATCCTGGGCGGCATCGTGGCCATGATTTCGCTGGTGTTGAACCTGGCCCAGGGACTGGATTTCCTGGCCTCCGTGTTCCGCGCCTCTCTCGTTTTCTTCGCCACGGTGATCGTGCTGTTCATTTTTCTACGCTTTTTCTCCGTGATTTTGGTACGCTTCGTGGCCGAACAAGTGTTGCTTAACCGTCCACCCGTCACGAACGAAGAAAACAAGGATTCAAAGACCGTTCCGCAGAAAGAAGCCCCGCCGGCCCTCCCGCGTAAACCCACGGCGGCCTCCTGAGTCCCATGACCTCCACCACCCAAGAACCGGAAAAGAAGGATTCCAAAGCCGTTTGGGCTGCATTCCGCGCGGAGCCTTCGGAGGCGAATTCCATCGCGCTGATCCAACATCACATTCCCATGGTTCGGCGGATCGTGCGGCAGATGGCGATCTACCAGACGGCCTTTATCGACATGGAAGACCTCATGCAGTACGCCCTCATGGGGTTGTGGACGGCCATCGGGCGCTATGACGATGCCCGGGGCGTTCCCTTCGAGGTCTATGCCGTTCCCCGCATCCGGGGCGCGGTCCACGATGCCCTGCGCCAGCAGGATCCCTTGACCCGAACCGAACGGGACATGCTGAAAAAACTGGGACAGATCACGCAAGCCCATCTGGAGGAATTCAACGTGGCGCCGGATGAAGACACGCTGGCCGAACTGGCGGGCATCGGCGTCGACAAGTTGCAGGGGTTGCTGACCCGCGCCCAGCCGTGGATTTCGCTGGATGCCCAGTCGGAGGAGGAGGGGGGCTTCAGCTCGCTCGTGGACCGGCTGCCGGACGAGCGTGCGCCCAATCCCCACCGGGAAACCAGCCGCCGCGAGCAGATCGTTCGCTTCCGGACGGCCTTCAAGAAACTGACGCCCCGCCAGCAGAAGATTTTGTATCTCTACTACTTCGAAGATCTGACCCTCAAGGAAGTCGGCGCCATCATGGACATCACCGAGGCGCGGGTTTGCCAAATCCACGCGGGAACGTTGCTGGCCTTGCGGGCCCTGCTGGCAGCCGAGAACCGCTAGGGATCCGTCGGCAGGCGGAAAGGAGCCGTCATGAGCGATGCAATGAATGGTCCATTCGGGCAGGCGGGACTTCCCCCGCCGGATCCTTCGCAACGCGTGGAACGGCTGGACCGGGATTCGCCGGACCGCGAACGGCGCCAGCAGGAGGAGTTTGTCCGGGAAAAGCGCCGGGTCCACATGATGCTGCAAGGGGAAGACAAGGTGGAGATCAGTCCGGCGGCGATGCAGGCCCTTCTGGCCGCGCAAAAAGCGGAAGAAACCGCAAGACCGTCGCCGGAAACACCGTAGAGGGAGGGCACTCCGGCCCTCTGGGAGTGAGGCGGAATCCGGGCTGCGGGGAAGACCGGCCTACGAAACGCTGAGTTCGATGTAGAACGTGGAGTCGTTGAAGGCCACCGGAATCACCTTGGAATAGGCGATTCCGGAGGGGGCTCCCAGATAATGGTCGTGGCCAACCGCCACCGTGGGCAGAGACAGGGAAAGCTTGAACCCGTCGTTCGACAGCAGGGTCTTGGCCCCGCCGGCCGTCATGTTGGTCAGCTCGCCGACGACGTCGCGCAACTCGGGCATTTCCACCGGGGTGGATTCGTCCATCATCATCATTCCCCGGAAAATCTTGACCGCGAGTTCCTCCGAGAAAATGAGGGAAAGCTTGGCCCTCAGTTCCGCCGGACTGCTGTTGTGGGTGCCGGTGAGCCCGATGGTGCCCGAAATGCAGCCTGTTGGGTTGCCTTCCGTTTTATCAATCGGTTCGCCGACGGTCACGGGAACGAAAACCATTTGCTCAAACGTGTTGGCGATGCTTTTGCAGATGGCCAACATCATCAGGTGATGCAGGCTATCGTTTGCCGAGGGGTGAGTCATGGCGTTTTCCTTGGGTGGGGAAGGGCCTAGGGGTTGAAAACTTCCTTCAACTTTTCGCTCAGTGTTTCGGGGGTGAACGGCTTCACGATGTAGGAGGTGGCGCCCTTGGTCAGCGCCTCGATCACATCGTCCTTGGCGCCCTCCGTGGTGACCATCACGATGGGCACGTTCGCATAGGAAGGAATTTCGCGCAGGCTCAGGATGAGCTGCAACCCGTCCATGTTGGGCATGTTCCAATCGGTCAACACGCAGTCAAATTGCTTGGCGCGGCAGGCGGCAAGGCCTTCGGCACCATCCCCCGCCTCCACCACGTTGGGATATCCGCAACGGGCCAGGGACATTTTCAGAATACGCCGCATCGTGCTGGAGTCGTCTACGACAAGAATTTTGGTGCTGGCTGGATCACTCACAAGGTTTCCCTTTCCTGAAATATCGTGGCACGGATACTAGGGGATGGCCTTCGACCCCGTCAAGCCTGCGGTTCAGGCGTGGTTCAGTTTTCGAAGGTGCTGCCGAAGTGGGAAAGGAAGAATTGCTTTTCTCCCGTCCACCAGCCCTGGTCGGAGGTGGTGAGCATGGGCCTCATGCAGGTGGCCATCTGGAGGGTCACCACGATCAGGATCAGGAACCACATGTTGATGCCCGCCTGGCGTGCAAAGAGGGGATGGGCACCCAGCTTGGCGACATAGCGCCCGGCGAACCCGATGGCCACCAGCCAGATCAGAAAGGTGAGCAGGGCAACGAAGGAGAGGTTGGCGGTCGAGACCGAGAACAGCCATGCCACGGGGGCCAGGCCCACGAGGATGAGCCCGACCATCGCGAGGCAGGAGCAGCCCAGCACAAACGCCTGGGCAATCGTGAGAGGCGAACCGGCGACGCAGGTGAAAACGTACAGGCTCGGAAAGCAGAGCAGCAGGGAGCACAGCGCCACGAGAGGCATTTTGACGGCATCCATGAGGGCGACGCTCCACCCGCCGAACAGGCCGATGGCCACGCCGAACACCGCATGGCAGGCAAGTCCGGTGGCCAATAGAAGGCCGGCGGATCTCAGCAATTCTTGCTTTTCGGCAATGGATTCGGAAATCCGGCGAGGATTCCGGAGGAGGGCCGAGACGATATGGGTGGGCTCGGGCTGCACCCAGGGGGGTGGAGGCGGGGGAGTGTTCGGGGCTTGGTTGGGGGTGGGTTCTGCCATGGGGGTTCTCCTATTTTCCTCCCGTTGCCAGGAACGGGATCACTTCGGTGAAAACAAACTCGTAGAAATTGCGCTCGAGGCAATCCGGCCGCAGGAAAGCCACCGGAAAGAAAGGGCTGCCCACAAAGGGTCGCAGGATCCAGGACAACTGGCAGCCGACGAAGGCGAAGGCCGCCAGCCAGACCAGGAAAAGGCTTGAGACCGGACACTGGGGCCTGGCCACGCGGCGAAGTCCCTGCAGGAGGGCGATGTTGCCGCCCACCCCCGCGAGGGCCAGCACGAGAATGTGGGTCATCAGGATGGAGTTGTGGGCGAACTGCAATTCGCTGTTCGTGCCGGTGCCGGGAACACCGGACAGCAGGAAGAAGAGGGAAACGGGAACGAGGGCCAGCAGAATCCAGCCGCCAATCGCCATGGAGGCGAAGACGGTGAAGACCATCGACTTGAACGACAGGCCGGCGCCCAGCAGAATGGACGCCATCCAGTTGAAGACAGCCACGATGGCGGTCGTGCCCAGAAACAGGGCGGGGAGTTTCAGGGCCACATAGGCCGACAGGCGGGGGGAGCGCCATCCGGCGAGAACGGAGCCATAGAGCGCGCAGGCCAGGCAGACGAAGGCCGCGAGGCCCAGCAGTTCACGCCAGCGCAGATCCTGCTTCTGCACTCGGGTCCAGAAGGCGTCGCGGTTTCGGAGCAGGACAATGGGCAGCGTGGAGATCATCATTCCCGGCGCAGTCTAGTTCCGGTCCTCCAGAGGAGTCAAGCCGGGCTTCGGCAGGCGGGGAAAGCAAAAGCCCCCGGGCGGCCGGGGCCGCTCGGGGGCTGCAGGGGCGAAAATTCCGCCGCCTATTTGAGACCCATTTCGATCATTTTCTCCGCGATCTGGATGGCGTTCTGGGCGGCGCCCTTCCAGATGTTGTCGCCGGAAACGAACAGCGAGAGGCCGTTGGGGACCGTGGGATCCTTGCGGATGCGGCCGACGAGCGCGTCATACTTGCCGGAAGCCTCGATCGGGGTGGGGAAGACGGACTTGGACAAGTCATCCACCACCTGCACGCCCGGGGTCTTGGAGAGAATCTCGCGGGCGCGTTCGGGGCTGATCGGGTTGTGGAACTCGACGTGCAGGGCTTCGCTGTGGCCGTTGATCACGGGGACGCGCACGCAGGTGGAGACCACCTGAATGGAGTCGTCGCCGAGGATCTTGCGGGTTTCGCGGCCCAGCTTGACCTCTTCGGTCGTATAGCCGGCCATGTCCTTGGACTCGGAGCCGATCTGCGCGATGACGTTGAACGCGATCTGCGCGGGATAGACCTCGCGGGTCATCGGCTTGCCTTCGGCCCAGGCGCGGACCTGGTTTTCCAGCTCGCGGATGGCGGCGGCGCCGGTGCCGGAGACGGCCTGGTAGGTGCAGCAGACAATGCGCTTGATCTTCGCTTCCTTGTGAAGCGCGTAGAGCGGCATCAGCGCGATGGCGGTCGAGCAGTTCGGGTTGGCGATGAAGTTGGAGTGGCCCTTCAGCGCATCGGGATTGATTTCCGGAATGCACAGGGGAACCTTGGGATCCATGCGGAAGTCGTCGCCGTTGTCCACGACGACGCACCCCACTTCGGCGGCGCCCCAGCCCAGGGTCTTGGAGGCACCCTTGGCGCCTTCGGTTCCGGCAAAGAACGCGAAGTCGTAGCTTTTGAAGGACTCGGGGCCGGTGGCCACCTTCACATCGACCGGGAGGCCATCGATCATTTCGGTGCGTTCGCGGGTGGCGAACGCGGTGAGCTTGGCCATCGGGAAATTGCGCTTGCGCAGCAGCCGGACGATTTCCGTTCCGACCGCGCCGATGCCAACCATGCAAACATTGTATTTCTTCATTTTGATTCCTTTGTTTTCTTTGCCGCAGAGGGCACAGAGAGT
>CAYNHA010000153.1:0-2771 GCA_964397035.1 uncultured Verrucomicrobiota bacterium | reverse complement strand
TGTGCCGCGGGCTTGAACAGCACCTAAAGCTGAAGTTTTCAGAACAATAGGATCTGCACCGAAACTTGCCAAATCCTTGGCGGAACCTTGCCGGAAATAGTCAAAGGCCGAAAATATGGTGATATTCAATACATTGAACTTGTCGCTGGTAATCGCCAGTCCCGGTTGAATCCAAAGGACGCCCTTCGGGGCGTTCTTTTGTTTCTCCAAGGTTATGGCCGAGCAGAAGGATTGATTGTTCCGGCGGTTTGGGGTAATAGGAGGCGATTATGTCAACACAACCAAAGAGCAGGGGATTGGGCCGCGGACTGGATGCACTGATTCAAGGCGGCGCCACGCGTCCCGGGACGGCCTCCGCCAAGGCGCCGGCGAAGGGCGAGGCCAAGGCGGCGGAATCGGCGCCGGCACAGAAGGAGGCGGCGCCGGCGGCTCCCGCCAAGGGATCTGTCCACATGGTGCCCGTCCACAAGATCCAGAAGGCCAAATGGCAGCCACGCCGCCATTTTGCGGAGGATGCACTGAAGGAATTGGCCGATTCCATTCGCGAAAAAGGCGTATTGGATCCCATTTGGTTGCGGAAAGCCGGAGAGGTTTTCGAGCTGATCGCCGGGGAGCGGCGTTTTCGCGCGGCGCAGGCGGCGGGCTTGCTGGAGATTCCGGCGCTGCTGCACGAGGTGAACGATCTGGAAGCGCGGCAACTGGCGCTGATCGAAAACCTCCAGCGGGCGGACCTGGACCTGATTGAAGAAGCCGAAGGCTATCGCGATTTGATGCGCGAGGGGGGGCTGACGCAGGAAGAGGTTTCCAAGCGGATCGGCAAGGCCCGGGCCACGATCGCCAATGCGATGAGGCTGCTGGATTTGTCGGATGCGATCAAGCGGGCCCTGTCCGAGGGCAAGCTTTCCGCCGGGCATGCCAAAGTGCTGCTGGCGGTGGATGTGAAGCACCGCGACCTGGTGGCGGCGCGGGTGGTGGCGCAGGGGCTTTCCGTGAGGGCGCTTGAAAAACTGGTGGCGGGTCTGCAAGCGGCCGAACGGACGAAGAAAAGGGAGCCCGAAAAGCCGAGCGAGCAGAAGTCCGACGACAAGGGAACCAAGCACCTGAAGTTCCTGGCCGATCGCATGCAGCAGGAACTGGGCACGAAGGTGCAGCTTTCGCCGTCGCGGCTGCTGGCCGATGGCAAGCGGGAGATGGGGAAGATCGTCATCGAGTTTTTCGACAACGAGGATCTGTCCCGCCTGCTGGAGACGTTGAATCTGTCGGACCTGGCCTGACGGGGGCTTGGACCTCATGGAGGCTTGGTACGACGGGCGGCTGGAGGAACAGGCGCGGGCCTACGATCGCTCGCAGGCGCTCCTCTTTGTTCTGCGCTTTGCCTTGATGTTCGGACTGGCGGTGGCCTTCTGGATGTCCGGGTTCTCGCGGTTGCTGGCCGACGGGCTGAGGGACTGGTTCACCTTTCCGTTTTCCTGGCCGTTGATGTGCGTGGCGTTCACCGCGCTTTCGGTGTTTGGATACGAGGTCATCCTGTTTCCGCTTTCCGTGCTGGCCGACTATTCCCTCGAAAAAGCCCACGACCGCCTGGAGGCGGAATTCGGGGAATGGGTGCGGGGTTTTCTTGTGACGCTGCTGCTGGAAATCGGAATTGTGACGGCGGGTTTCACGGGGTTGTATGTGCTGATGGGGCTGATGCCGGTGTTCTGGTGGGTGGCGGCGGCGGGTGTCTATGCGGTGCTGGTGGTTGGGCTGGGCGGACAGGGGCCTGCGCTGCTCCTGCCTCGCGTGAGGCCGCCGGTGCGGGCGGAAAACGCTCCGCTCGAGGAAGAGTTGCGCCGCATTGGAATGGAAGCCGGGTTGGAAATCGAAGGCGTGGGGTGGTGGAATTTCGAGCATCAGGACGATCTGGAACCGGTGATTCTGGCCGGAGCGGGGCGGAAGCGGCGGGCGATTTTCTCCGAGCGGGCCTGGCAGGAACTGGGATTGCGCGAGCAGGTGTTTCTGGCGGCGCGGCAAATGGCGTGGCACCGGAACCGGGCAGGATGGGTGGTGAACGGATTGCAGGTGGGATTGGCCGGCGGCGTCTTTTCCGGGGCGGCGTGGCTGACGAATTGGGCGGCGCAGGCCCGGGGCTTGGCGGGGGAGGCGGATCTGGAGGCGTTTCCGTTTTTGGTGGTTTCCCTGTTTTCCCTGGCTGCCGTGGCGGGCGTGGTGGCCCACGCGGTGGTCCGCCGCATGGAGCTGAAGGCCGACGGGTTTGCCTTGCGCCACGCGGGCGGGGCGGAGGTGCTACGGGCCTGCCTGAAAAACGAATTTGACCATGACCCTTTTGCCGTGGACGCTTCCGCATGGCAGGTACTCCTGCTCCACCGCATGCCGACGGCGGTGCAGCGCCTGAAGCGGGCGGGAGGATCGGGCGCCTAGGTCGGGACGTGAAGTCATACCTAATGCGATATTTATAATTCACTTCTTGTGCTGCGGGAGAATCGCGATCACAATTCCTCCGGTAGAGAATGCGGAGAATGGAAATTCGTCTTTGCAAATCTATGGAGTACGATAATGAAACGATTCGTGTTTTCTGTGGCGGCTCTTGGCTTGATTTGGGGGATGGTTTTCCCTTCGCATGTGTGGGGGGCATCCGCCAGCGATCCGGTCCTCCACTACACGTTTGACACGGATGAGGGAGGCATTGTTTCCGACGCCAGCGGCAACGGAAGGACGGCAACCGTCAACGGGGCGACGTGGGTGGCGGACGGGATGTATGGCGGGGCCTA
>CAYNHA010000152.1:0-12615 GCA_964397035.1 uncultured Verrucomicrobiota bacterium | reverse complement strand
ACCAATGCCCTGCAACGCCAAAACTGGCGCGGCTCTGGGAAAGGCGGTGATGTCACCCTTTACCACCCAGACAATGGCATCAAGCGGATCACCCCCGGCAACCGGCACTACAATTTCCCGGTCATGTCCGAGGCAGGGGTCGCTTTCCTCTGCGCCCGTGGTTGGCCCTACGGATACGACATGGTGGCATGGAAAACAGGTGAAGAAACCTTAAAGCAAGTCACAGCCAACTATTTCTACGTCTTGAATCCCGATATTCATGGCAGTGAGCTGGTCTTTCAGGGATGGGATGGCGACGACTATGAAATCTACCGCTATAACTTCGACAGTGGTCAACTCGAACAAATCACCAACAATCAATTTGATGACATCTCACCGGTCGTCTGGAATGGCGAAATCGCCTGGGTGGCTCATCCCACCATCACCGCCGAAATTTTCCACTGGCGCGATGGCATGATTCGCAAAATCAGCGAAGGGAGCACGGACAACGCCAACCCATCCATATGGAATGGAAAAGTGGTTTGGCAAGGATACGATGATACCGACATCGAAATCTATTATTTCAATGGCCGCCGGACCATCAAACTCACTAGCAACGCCTGGGACGATATTTTTCCAAAATTCGATGCCGGCCTGATCGTTTGGATGAGCTATGTGGACAACTGGGATTCCGAGATCATGGCCATTGATTTGGGCGACAACATCGCTGTGCAGATCACTGAAAACGATTTGGAAGATGTCTTCCCTCAAACCGCCGGCGAAAAAATTGTTTGGCAAACCCTTGCTCCGGACAAATCCACCATCCAAATGGCCATCCCCACAGAAAACCGAGCAGGCGAAATCAATTAGTTTGCGCGTCACGTGTATATTGTCCAGGAGAGAATCATGAAAAGATCCACGGTTTCGTTGCTCCTTTTCTTCGTCCCGATGCTGGCGGCTTTCGCACAATCTATTCCTCCTGATGTTCTCATCCCCCTTCCCCCGCCACGCATCGACCTTTCCGACACGAATTGTGCGCCGATGCACGTGCAGGAAATGTCGGTTTCCGCATCGATCCGGGGCTTATTTTCCACGGTCGAAACCACTCTTTCCTTTCACAACCCCAATTCCCGCCCCCTCGAAGGCGAGCTCGTCTTTCCGCTTCCGGACGGTGCCGCCGTCTGTGGGTATGCACTGGACATCAATGGTGTTCTTGTCGATGGCGTCGTGGTCAAAAAAGAGAAAGCCCGCGTGGCTTTTGAGGCAGAAACCCGGCGACGGATCGATCCCGGCATCGTAGAACACATCAAGGGCAATCTATACCGTACCCGCATCTTCCCGCTTCCTCCTCACGGCAATCGAACCATTCGCCTGTCCTACACCATGCCCCTTCCCACCGCCCCCAATGGGGATGCCGCGCTCCTCCTTCCCATGCCCCGCGAAGCCATCGAAAAGCTTTCCATCAAAATCGAAGTCGCCAATGAAAATTCTCCCGCACCCGAATTGGGTGGCCTTGGAGACATGCGCTTCCATCAAGCCGAAAACTTCTGGCGTGTGGAATCCGTCACCACCAACACGACTCCCGCTTCCGACGTCTGGGTTGCCCTGCCCAAACTGCCCCTCCATCTTTCCGCCGTCGAAACCGCTCCAAACGGTTCCACTTGGTTCTCCATCTCCGCCCTGGCCCCCGTCTTCGCCGCCAAAGCCAGCGCCCCCCCCCCGCGCGTCCACATCCTCTGGGATGCCTCCGGCAGCCGCGCCACCGCCGATCTGGGCAAAGAATACGACCTCCTCTCCGCACTTCCCGCCAACTCCTTTAGCCTCGTTGTGTTCCGCGATGCCCCCGAACCTGCGCGCGAATTCTCCTCCTCCGCCGATCTCGTCGCCGCCCTGAAAGGAATCCCCTTCGACGGCGGCTCCGACTTCACCGCCCTCGCCGCCGCCGCCCCCAATGATGGCGCCCCGATCCTCCTCTTCTCCGATGGCATCGATACCCTCTCCGACAAGCCTCTGGAATTCACCGGTGTCAAGCCCATCGCCATCGTGTCGCAAACCCTCGCCGACCGCGAGGCCCTCCGCCAAGCCTGCTCCGGCGCGCTCATCGACCTGCAAACAACCGACCGCACTGCGGCCCTTAAGGAAATCGCCAATCCCTCGCCCCGCATTTCCGGCATCCGCGGAACCGGCATCGCCAACGTCCAGGGCCTCGGCCGCCCTGCCATTGGCCGTGTAACCCTCCTCGGCCAACTCGTCGAGCCCGAAGCCTCCGTTCAAGTCGAGTATGCCGATGGAACGCTCTCCGAACCCTTCGCCCTCCGCGCCGCCGCCGCCCGCAACGGAAAAACCCTCTCCACCGCCTGGGCGGCCGCCCGAGTCAACCAGCTCTCGCCCCGCGCCGACGCCTTCGAAGACGAACTCCTCTCCCTCGGCCGCCAATACGGCCTCGTCAGCCCCGCCACATCCCTCATCGTCCTCGAATCCCTTGACCAGTGGGTTCGCCACGAAATCGAGCCGCCCGCCACCCTTCCCGAAATGCGCGAACAATATTTTGCCGCCCTCAAATCCCGCAGCCAATCCGACACCGATGCCCGCACTCGCCACCTCGAACAGCTCGCCGATCTCTGGAAACAACGTGTCGAATGGTGGAAAACCGATTACTCCAAAATCACTCTCCCCACTCTGTCCGATGTCGCCGACCACGCCCGCGAACTCGTCGCCGGCATGACACCCTCCATTAACCATCGCTCCTTGGATGCCGCCCCTGCCCCTTCACCCCAACAAGTAGAGGCGTTTGCCGCCGCCGAGGAAGCGGAACCCGTGGCCCTCATGTTCAGTGGCGACGTATCTGGAAACGACATAGACGCCTCTGTCGCCAAAACAGCTTCCCCCAATGCCCTACCTGCCGCCGCCATCCAAATCAAGGAATGGTCCCCCGACGTTCCCTACCTCAAACCCATCCGCGCCGCCAAAAACGCGGACCGCTACGCCGCCTATCTCGCCCAGCGCCCCGAATGGTCCCAAAGCCCCGCCTTCTTCCTCGATTGCGCCGACCTCCTGCTCAAATCCGGCGAATCCGCCCTCGGCCTGCGTGTCCTCTCCAACCTCGCCGAGCTGAAAATCGAAGATGCCGCCCTCCTGCGCGTCTACGCCTGGCGCCTCCGCCAAGCCGGCGACCTCGACAGCGCCATCGTTCTCCTCCGCCGCGTCGCCAAGCTGCGCTCCGAGGAGCCCCAATCCTTCCGCGATCTCGCCCTCGCCCTAGCGGAACGCGGCCAGAGCCGCCACTCCACCGCCGACCTCAACGAAGCCATGACCCTCTTCGTCAAAGTCGCCCTCACCCCCTGGGCCCGCCACGCCGACAGCATCCCCCTTTTCGCCCTCGAAGAACTCAACGCCCTCGTCGCCTGGATCAACCGCCAAGATTGGAAGGACGGCGAAAAACCCGCCATCCCCGATCTCGATGAAAAACTTCGCGACAACCTCGACGTCGACGTGCGCATTGTTCTCTCCTGGGACGCCGATGCCACCGACATCGACCTCCACGTCGTAGAACCCGGCGGCGAGGAAGCCTTCTACGGCCACAACCGCACCGCCCGCGGCGGCCTCGTCTCGCGCGACGTCACCGACGGCTACGGCCCCGAGGAGTACCTGATCCGTAAAGCCCCCCACGGCTCCTACCCCATCAAGGCCAAATACTATTCCTCGCATCAGCAAACCGTCGTCGGCCCCGCCACTCTCACCGCCACCGTCTTCACCCACTGGGGCCGACCCGAGGAGCAGCGCCAAACCCTCACCCTCCGCCTCGACGATCCCAAGGAAATGGTCGACATCGGCTCCATCATCTTTGGCAACCCCAAGGAGTCCCCCCCCTCGCCCTCCCGCTTCGCTTCCCTGCGCCCCGGCATGCCCCAAAGCGATGTCCTCTCCGCCGTCGGCGAACCCGCCTCGCGCGAGGATAACCAATGGCGATACCCCGACGGCGCCCGCACCCTCGCCATTCGTTTCGGTCCCGACGGAACCCTCCTACGCGTCGTCGAAATCCTACCCGGCGGAATCGAAAATGTTGTGGTACAGTAGCGGGGTTGTCGGAGGAAGTTGAGCATGGCCAACATCAAATCCAGGAAAGTGGTCGTCGTTGGCGCTGGCGCCGTCGGCTCTGGATTCGCCTTCGCACTGGCCCAATCCGGCGTGGCGGAGGAAATCACTCTCGTCGACGCCAACGCCGACCTAGCCAAAGGCCAGGCACTCGACCTCGCCCACGGCGCACCGTTCTATCCCAACGTCGCCATTCACGCCGCCGAAGCCCCCGAAGCCTATCGCCACGCGACCATTGTCGTCGTCACCGCTGGCAAGGCCCAGGCCAATCCCGGACAAAGCCGCCTCGACCTGCTGCACATCAATTCCAAAATTGTCTCCTCCATCGTCGAAGACGTCAAATCCGTCAATCCCGACGCCATCGTCCTCGTCGCCACCAATCCCGTTGACGTCCTCACCCACGTCGCCCGCCTCCGAACCAACTGGCCGCGCGGACGCATCCTCGGCTCCGGCACCGTCCTCGATTCCGCCCGCTTCCGCTGGCTCCTCGCCGAACACTGCGGCGTCTCCCCCATGAACGTCCACGCCTCCATCCTCGGCGAACACGGCGACAGCGAATTCGCCGCCTGGTCGCTCGTCCATGTCGGCGGCCTGCCCATGGACGACTATTGCTCCGCCTGCCGCAAGTGCGATTTCATCCACCGCCGTCCCCAAATCCTCGATCAGGTCCGCCGCTCCGCCTACCACATCATCGGCTACAAAGGCTCCACCAGCTTCGGCGTCGCCATGGCCATGGTCCAGATCGTCCGCGCCATCCTCCGCAACGAACGCCGCGTCATGACCGTCTCCGCACCCCTCGACGGCCAATATGGCATCCGCGACGTCACCCTCGGCATCCCCTGCGTCGTCGGCGCCAACGGCATCGAGGAAATCATCGAGGCCCGCCTTTCCCCCGAGGAGCTCCAGGAACTCGCCCATTCCGCACAGGTTCTCAAGGATTCCATCGCCCAGCTCGGAGCCCCACCACCATGATTTCTTCCGGCTGCCGCATCCTCGGCCTAGCCTTGATATGCCACGCGCTGGCCGGTCCGCTATTCGCCCAGCCCCCTCCTCCCACCGCCATCACCGTCGTCAGCGACGACAACTATCCCCCCTATATCTTCCGCGACGCCCACGGCGAACTTCGCGGAATCCTTCCCGATCAATGGACCCTCTGGGAAAAGAAAACCGGCGTCAAGGTCATCCTCAAGGCCATGGACTGGGCCGAAGCCCAGCGCCTTATGCGCGAGGGGCTCGCCGACGTCATCGACACGATGTTCCGAACCCCGGAACGAGAACAACTCTTCGCCTTCACCCCTCCCTATGCCGAAATCCGCGTCCCGATCTTCCATCACCGGGAACTCGGCGGCATCGCTGACTACACCTCTCTCCACGGCTTCACCGTCGGCGTCAAGGCCGGCGATGCCGTCATCGGCAAGCTCGCCGAACACGGCATCGAAACCGTTAAGGAATACCCCAGCTACGAATCCCTCATCCAGGCCGCCAAAAACGACGAAATCAAGGTCTTCTCCATCGACGAGCCCGCCGCCACCTATTACCTGTACAAGCACGGCGCCGCTTCCGACTACCTCAAGTCCTTTGTCCTCTACACCGGCCAATTCCACCGCGCCGTCCAGAAGAGCCGCCCCGACCTCCTTGCCCTCATCGACAACGGATTCGAAAAAATTTCTCCCCGCGAATACGAGGCCATCGACGACAAATGGATGGGCACACCCGTCGCCTGGACACTCGTCCTTCGCCGGTACGGAGCCCTTTTCTGGCTCGCCACCGCCGTTCTGCTCCTGCTCTTCGGCGGCAACCTCATCCTCAGGCGACAGATCCGTATCCGCACCACCGAACTGCGCGACAGCCGGGCCCGCCTCGAAAACATCCTCCGGCTCGCCCCCGTTGGCATCTGCGTGGTTCGACGCCGCGTCATTCTCGAAGCCAACGACATCTTCTGCAACACCCTCGCCCTCCCCCCGGAACGCGTCGTCGGCCAAAGCACGCGCATCATCTACGTCAGCGACGACGACTTCCATCACTACGGACACGAATTCTACGACCAAATCGCCCGCCAAGGCTTCGTCACCATCGAAATCCAGACCCGACGGTCAAACGGACAGCCCCTGATCATCCTCGTCAGCGGCGCCCCACTCGATCCCAAGCGCCCCAACGAAGAAATCATTTTCAGCGCCCTCGACATCACCAAACGAAAACAATCCGAGGAGGAACTCCGCAAATCCCGCGAATACTTTTCCACTCTCTACAACTCCCTCGCCGATGCCGTCTTCATCGACGACGCCACCACCGGACAGATCCTCGACGTCAACCAGCGCATGATCGAAATGTACGGCTTCTCCTCCCGCGAGGAAGCCATCGCCGTCGGCCTCGCCCCCCTCTGTTCCGGCACTCCCCCCTATTCCGCCGCCGAGGCCGCCGAATGGATCCGCAAAGCCCGCGAGGAAGGCCCGCAGGTCTTTGAATGGCATGCCCGCCATCGCGACGGCCATCTCTTCTGGGTGGAAGTCTCCATTCGCCGCTTCCAGATCGGCCCCGACGACCGCCTCATCGTCTCCGTTCGCGACATCACCGAACGAAAGACCCAGGAAGATGAGCGTCGCCAATACGAACGCCGCCTCCAGGAAACCCAGAAATTCGAAAGCCTTGGCCTCCTCGCCGGCGGCATCGCCCATGACTTCAACAACCTCCTCACCGCCATCCTCGGCAACATCGATCTCGCCCTGCTGGATATTCCCAACCATTCCACCGCCCGCGATGATCTCCTGACGGCCATGACCGCCACCCGCCGCGCCGCCGAACTGGCCCAGCAAATGCTGGCCTATTCCGGCAGGGGCCGCTTTGTCATCGAACGGGTCAGCGTGCCGACGGCCATTCGGGAAATCATCCAAATGCTGAAAGCCTCCATCTCGAAAAACGCACACCTGGATCTCCATTTTCCTGAATCGCTGCCCGAAATCGAAGTGGACGCCACGCAGTTGCGCCAGGTCATCATGAATCTGGTACTCAATGCCTCAGAGGCCCTGAACGACCAAGCCGGCACGATTCGCATTGCGGCGGGAATGATCGATGGCAACGCTCTCCCTCCCGCCCAAATCTGGCCGCACGAATCCCTTGCCCCCGTTCCGCATCTCTACATCGAGGTCGCGGATACCGGCTCGGGCATGTCTCCCGACGTCATTGAGAAAATCTTCGACCCCTTCTTTTCCACGAAGTTTTTCGGCCGTGGTCTGGGCCTCTGCGCCGTCCTCGGAATCGTCCGCGGACACAAGGGCGCCATCCAGGTCGACAGCACCCCCGGAAAGGGCACCACCTTCCGCGTCTATTTCCCCACATGCCCGGAACCGCCATCCGGACTTTCTTCCACCCAATCCCCGACCCCGCCTCCTGCCCATGCGGGACTCCTCTTGCTTGTGGATGATGAAGCCGACGTCCGGAACACCGCCGCCAAATTGCTCGCACGCCTCGGCTATCAGGTCCTGTGCGCCGCCGACGGGGAACAAGCCATCTCCCTCTTCCGCGGACAAGCCCCCCGCATTTCCGGCGTCATCCTCGATTTGACCATGCCCCATCTGGACGGCGTACAAACCCTCGCCCAACTCCGGTCCATTCGCCACGATGTCCCGGCCATCATCTCCAGCGGCTACAGCGAGCAGGATGTCCTCCAGCGTTTTGCCGGAATGAAGGTCCAGGGTTTCATTTCCAAGCCCTACACCCTCGCCGGCCTTCGAGCCAGCCTCGCCGACAGCTTCTCCTCTCCCCCGGCGTGATCCCCTTCCAACCCAGCCGTTTTCCACGCAATGGAAAAAATGTTTCCACACTGTGGAAAACTTTTCCGCTTTGCCAGAACCCGGTCAAATCCAAGGTTGCGTCGCGCCACCGGGCGTGGTAGCGTCCTCTTCGTCTTCAGGGCGTGGTGAAATTCCCGACCGGCGGTACAGCCCGCGAGCCAATAGGCAGACAAGGTGCGATTCCTTGGCCGACAGTGAACAGTCTGGATGAAAGAAGACGTGGGCTTGGCTTGTGCAAGCCCCGCGGTGGCCCGAAGACAGAAAGGTTTTCGGTTTTTTTATGCAGAAATCCGAACAAAAGGCCGTCTTCTGCTCCGTGGAGGAGGCCCTCGACATCCTGCGCGCCGGCCACATGCTGCTGGTGGTGGATGACGAGAATCGCGAGAACGAAGGGGACCTCGTCGCCATCGGCGAGTCCGTCACCCCCGACATCATCAATTTCATGGCCACCCACGGGCGCGGACTCATCTGCGTCCCCATGGCCGAAGAACGCCTCCACCAACTCGGCCTGGGGCGCATGGTGCCGCTCGACGAACGCGACCGCTACCGAACCGCCTTCACCGTTTCCGTCGATGCCCGCGAAGGCATCAGCACCGGCATCAGCGCCTTCGACCGCGCCCACACCGTCCGCCTGCTGGCCGATGAACAGGCAACCGCCGCCGATTTCATCCGCCCCGGCCACATGTTCCCCCTCCAAGCGGTGCCGGGTGGCGTCCTCCGCCGAACCGGCCACACCGAAGCGTCCGTGGACCTCGCCAAGCTGGCGGGCAAAAAGCCCATCGCCGTCATTTGCGAAGTCATGAACGACAACGGCGAAATGGCGCGCCTGCCCGACCTGCTGGTCTTCGCCCAGCGCCATCGCATGCGCATCCTGACCGTGGCCTCTCTCGTGGCCTGGCGGCGGGCGCGCGAAAAAACCGTGCGCCGCGATTCCGTGGTGGACCTGCCCACCGAATACGGGAATTTCAAATTGCACCTCTATCTGGACGAGCTCACCGGCGAACACCACCTCGCCCTCGTCCACGGCGACCCCTCCTCGCAAGAGGCCCCGCTCGTCCGTGTGCATTCGGAGTGCCTCACCGGCGATGTGTTCGGTTCCCGCCGCTGCGATTGTGGCAGCCAGCTCCATGCCGCCATGCGCCAGGTGGCCGCCGCCGGACATGGCGCCATCCTCTACATGCGACAGGAGGGCCGCGGCATCGGCCTGGCCGGGAAAATCCGCGCCTACGCCCTCCAGGAAAAGGGCCTCGACACCGTGGAAGCCAACCTGGAGCTGGGATTTGGCGCGGACATCCGCGACTATGGAGTGGGCGCCCAAATGCTGTTGGATCTGGGCATCACCCGCATGCGGCTGCTGACCAACAATCCCCGCAAGGTGGTGGGCATTCAGGGCTATGGCATCGAGATCGTGGAACGCGTTCCCATCGCCATTCCCCCCACCGCCCACAACGAAAAATATCTGAAAACCAAAAAGGAAAAACTGGGCCATTTGATCTGACCCGGAAAGGACTCCCATGAACTACAAGGAATTCGGCGGCCAACTCAACGCCAAGGGCCTCAAATTCGGCATCGCCATCAGCCGCTTCAACGACCTGTTCACGGGCCAGCTCCTGAAGGGCGCCGTGGACTGCCTCATCCGCCACGGCGCGGAGGAATCCAGCATCGAAATCGCCTGGGTGCCCGGCGCCTACGAGCTGCCCATCGCGCTCCAGAAACTGGCGCAATCCAAGAAGTACAACGCCTTGGTCGCCCTCGGCGTCGTCATTCAAGGCTCCACGGCCCACGCCGGCCTCATCAATGCCCAGGTCGCCCGCGCCCTCACGCAAATCAGCCTCGACCAGAACATCCCGGTCATCGATGGCATCGTGGCCGCCGAAAACTTGGACCAGGCCATCGAGCGCTGCGGCAGCAAGGCAGGCAACCGCGGATGGAGCGCCGCCCAAACCGCCATTGAAATGGCCTCCCTTCTCCAGCAATTGTCGTAATCACCTCTCTCCACAAAAGGACACCCGATGGGAATCCGCCATGACGCCCGTGAATGGGCACTGCAATTTCTTTTCCAGTCCGAATTCAACCGGGCCGACTCCCTCGACGAGGGATTCAAACTGTTCTGGCAACACCAGGACTCAGAGGATCCCGCGCCTGCCTCGCTGGAAAAGGCGCCGGCTTCTCCGCCGCCTCCTTCCGCCAAAACCAAGGAAGACCGGATGCGCGCCAAGGCCCGCATGTTTGCCGAAGAGCTGGCCCGCGGCGTCATCGCCCACCATGTGGAAATCGATCCGCTCATCGCCAAGCACGCCGAAAACTGGGAAATCGACCGCATGGGCACCGTGGACCGCAATGCCATGCGCATCGCCGTCTATGAAATGCTCTATCGCAACGACATTCCCCCCGTGGTCTCCATCAACGAAGCCGTCGAACTCGCCAAATCCTACAGCTCCATCGAATCCGGCAAGTTCGTGAACGGCATCTTGGACCGCATCCGCAAGGGCATTGACCGGCCCGCGCGCAACCCCAACGAAACCGTTTCCCCGCCCCATCCGGCGGATTGATTCACCCCACCCCGAAAGACGACTCCATGGGCTCCTGGTTCAACGGCCTCCGTAAAACACGCGAACGATTCTCCGGCGCGCTGAAGGGACTTTTTTCTTCCGCCAAGCCCGACGAAGCCACCGCCGAGGAATTGGCAGACCGCCTGATCACCGCCGATGTCCCCATGCGCCTTGTCCAGACCCTCACCCGCGAGCTGGAAAAATCCGCCTCGCGCCGGGAACCACTGACCAGCACTTTTCGACGCGTGCTGATCGATGCCTTGGGTGAAAACCCTCCGTTGGATTGGTCCACCTTGCCCACCCCGACGGTGCTCCTTCTGGTCGGCATCAATGGCTCCGGCAAAACCACCACGGCCGCCAAACTCGCCCGGATGGCGCTGATGGCCGGCCGCCGCCCTCTTCTCGGCGCGGCCGACACATTCCGCGCCGCCGGTTCCCACCAGCTCAAGCTGTGGGCGGACCGGATCGGATGCGAGTCCGTTGTCGGCGCCACCGGCGGCGATGCCGCCGCCGTGGCCTACGATGCGCTCGATGCCGCTCTGGCGCGTCAATGCGACATCGCCATCGTGGACACCGCCGGACGCATGCATACCCGGGAACCCCTCATGCGCGAGCTCCAGAAAGTGCGGACCGCCATGGAAAAACGACTGCCCGGAGCCCCTCACCATACCTGGGTCGTGCTCGATGCCATGCTCGGCCAGAATGCCGTGGTGCAGGCCCGCCAATTCCACGAAATGACGCCCCTCACCGGCGTCATCGCCACCAAGCTCGATGGTAGCTCGAAGGGCGGCTTTCTTTTTGCCGTCCGCCAGGAATTGAATCTGCCGATCCTGTATGCGGGCCTGGGCGAAGGCATGGACGACCTGGCCCCCTTCGATGCGCCCGCCTTTGTCGATGCCCTCCTTGACTTGGACGAATCCAAATGACCCGTTTTTCCGAATCCGAGCTGCAATGGATGCGCCGCGCGCTGGCCCTAGCCCGCCGTGCGGAAGGCATGACGCGCCCCAATCCTCCCGTGGGCGCCGTCGTCGTGAAGAACGGCCAGCCCATCGGTCAGGGCTGGCACAGGAAAGCGGGCGGCCCCCACGCCGAAGTGTTCGCCCTGCGGCAGGCCGGCGACGCCGCTCAAGGCGCCACGCTCTATGTCACGCTGGAACCCTGTTCCACGACCGGCCGAACTCCTCCCTGCACCGAGGCCATCCTTCGCGCCGGCGTTTCCCGCGTCGTCGTCGGCACCGTGGATCCGAACCCCAAGCATGCCGGGCGAGGACTGCGCCAGCTCCGCAAGGCGGGCGTCCGCGTGGATCTGGGGGCCTGCGGAGAAGAAGCCCGCGACCTGATTGCCCCCTTTGCCTGCCACATGCTCCGGCACCGCCCGTTCATCACGCTCAAGCTCGGCCTCTCGCTCGATGGACGCATTGCCGATCACACCCACTCCTCCCGCTGGATCACCGGCCCCGAAGCCCGCAGCGAAGTGCAAGCCCTCCGACGGGCCGCCGATGCCATCTGGGTCGGCGCCGGAACCGTGCGCCACGACAATCCTTCCCTGTGGCCACGCCCCGACTTGAAGCGAAATCCCTGGCGCATCATCACTCCCCAAAAAGGTCCACTTCCGCTCACCGCCCAGATCTTCACCGATGAGCACGCCACCCGCACCCTCGTGGCCGCCCCGGAAGGCTGGCAACCGTCTTGCGCCCGCGCCCTGCGTCGACGCGACATCACCGTCCTGGAACTTCCGCCGGATGGCTTCCTTTCCTCGCTCGCTTCCCATCTCGGCACCCTCGGCCTTCTGCACGTCCTCTGCGAAGGCGGGGGCATTCTGGCCGGCGAATTGTTGCAGGCCCGCCTCGTCGATCAGTTGTGCGTCTTTCTATCCCCCATGCTCATCGGCGGCACCGTCGGGGGCACCGGCGCCACCGAATGGCTCCTGCCCCAGGCTCCCCGCTTCGTTTGGAAGGAATTCCGCCCCGTCGGCAAGGACGTGTTCGGACGCTTGGTTCCCACCGAAAAGGAGTCGTGACATGTTCACCGGACTCGTCCAGCAACTGGGCCGCCTGGAGCAAATTTCATTCCAGGGCGACGCCGGTCGCCTCACCCGGTCCGCACGGTTCGAGGCCAGCCTGCAAATCGGCGAAAGCATCGCCATCAATGGAACCTGCCTCACGCTGGTGGAGCAAGCTGGCAGCCACCTCGTCTTT
>CAYNHA010000151.1:0-10591 GCA_964397035.1 uncultured Verrucomicrobiota bacterium | reverse complement strand
CCTAGAAGTGGTAGGCGATGCCAAACGTCAGCACCGGGAAGAACTTGAAGTCATCCATGTCGCTCTGGATGTTCTCCTCCTCCAGCTCAAGATCCTTGCGGAAGGTGTCGAGCTTGGTCGTCATGCCCGCGCCATCCGAGGACAGCGAGACATCGTAGGATTGGAATATCACGCCGAAATCCACCATGAAGGTCAGCAACTGATCCTCTCCCACGGAATTGCCAAATCCAATGCCTAAATATGGCGTGAGCGTGCTCGAAACCTCGATGTCGCCCGTCAGCGTGCCAATGACCTCCGGCGTGTAGACATGGGCGCCGATCTGGGTGGCTGTGGTTGGGGTTCCTTCGATGGTGGCCTTGCTGCCGGGCTGGAAATACAACCCGCCTGAAATCCGGAAGTGGTTGGCAAAGGGGTGGATATCCACCAGCAGCGGAACGCTGATCAAATCGATATCCATGTCATAGTCCACATCCCCCAGCCCCGTGCTCCAGGTGAACGAGCCATAGTTGAACCCGCCGCGCAGGTTCACGAAACGCGTGATCCCGAACGTCAGGTCCAGCCCGATTCCGGTGGTTCCGATCTTGGGGCCAAGGCCCATGCCGGGCCACTTCGATCCCCAGAACCAGTAGATGCCGTCGTCTTCCTCCTCATACTCCTCGTAGGCCGGCGCGGGTGCCAGCGTCATTTGCGGAGCGGGGCGCGGCGCATAGTACCCCTGCGGCGCGGGCTGCGGCGTGTAATACACGGGCGAATGCGAAACCGGGGCCGGCTGAACCGCCTGCCGCTGGTAATACGTGGGCGCGGGACTCACCGTCCTCGTCTGGCCCCACACGCCCGCCGATCCCAATATCCACGCCCCGGCCATGATCACATACAAGCTTTTTTTCATTCTCGAAATCCTTACAATCCAAAATCCTTGTTCCAAGTCTCATTTTCCAACGTAGTTCACACCCAGGATACAGACATCGTCCTCGAAGATAGGCATCCCCGTGAATTCCGCTGCGTCGCGCACCAGCGCATCCAGCAACGGACGCATCGGCTCCTCCACATGGGCCTCCAGAAAACGAATCAACCCCGGCACATCGTATTCATCCTGATTGGCGTTGCGCGCCTCCGTCAGCCCATCCGTGTAGAACAGAATGCGCTTTCCGGGCTTCAAATCGGCCACCACATGGACATATTCCACATCGCCAAACAGCCCCAGCGCGGGTCCCAGCGCCTCTTCGGCCACCTCTTCCTCGCGGATGGCTCCGTCGGACTCCATCACCATCGGCAGCGGATGGCCCGCATTGGCATGGCGCATCTCGCCTTTCTTCAGGTCCAGGCACACGCAGCAGGCGGTGGCGAACATCAGTTCGCTGGCGTTGCCGAAAATCTTGGAATAGGCCGCGTTAATGCGCGTCAACAGCTCGCCCGGCTCCTGCGTCTCCTTGGAAATCTGCTCCAGCAGGCCCCGGATCGTGGCCACCACCAGGGAGGCCCGAGCCCCGTGGCCCATGACGTCCGCCACGAAAATCAGAACCTGGCTTTCCGACACCGGCAGGATGCTGAAGAAATCCCCGCCCACCATTCCGCTGGGATGGTACACATGGGCGAATTCCAGATGGCCCGCCCGGCCCGGCTCCTCGGTCTTCACCTCCGGATAGGACGAGGGCAGAAACGCATACTGCAGGTCGCGCGCCATGCTCAGGTCCGCTTCCATCTCGGCGTTTTTGATCCGCAACTGGGCGGCATAGAGCTCCAACTGCTGCTGCGCCTGGCGCTGGGGCGTCACGTCCAGCAGCGAAATCACGATGCCGGTCATCGCGCCATCGGGATTCAGGTTGGGTTCCAGCGAGACCTGCGCAAAGAACGGCGAACCGTCCTTGCGCTTCATTTCCAGCTCGCCCGTCCACGTTTCGCCGGCCTGGGCCGCCGCCACCATGTCCGCGACCAGCGATTCCTCCTTGAGGAACTGCCGGAAATTGTAGGCATAGGCCTCTTCGGCCGTCTCCAGCCCCAGCAACGCCAGCATGGAAGGATTCACATAGCCCGCCAGGACGCCATCCACATCCGCCACGGCAATGCCGCTGCCCGAGTTTTCCAGAGCGTTGTACCCCGTTTTCAGGCGCTCCTCCGCCTCTTTGCGCCACGTGATGTCGCGGATGAAGAAGCTCAAGTGCACCTTCCCGCCCAGCGGCAGACGGCTCACGGAAATCTCCGCCGGGAACATGGTTTCATCCGTCCGGCGGCAGACCGCCTGGATCAGCACGAACCGGTTCCCCTCCAGCGATCCCGCCACCGTCTGCAACAGGCTGGCATCCGCCCCATACAGCCAATCCAGCACGTTCTTCTTGCACAGCTCCGCGCGCGTGCTCAGGAAGAACTGCTCCGCGCGCACATTGGCACCCGCGATGATCCCCTGCAGGTCCGTGATGAACACCGCGTCGTAAATGCTCTGCAACAGCACCTGGAAATCCTCGCCCCCCAGCGGACGCACCACCGGGGACGCCGGAATCCGGATCACATTCGGCCCGCTCGGCCGCGGAGACATGTTCAACGAGCCCGACCGGCTGGCGATGCGAACGCCCCCGGGCGCCGGGGCCTGCTGGAGCTGTTCCAGCATGGCCGGCGTGATATCGATGCGCATCGTGGCCTGCGCTTTGCTTTGCTCTTCCTTGGACATGCGGGGGACCATAGCCGAGCCCCCCCCTTCCCCGCAATCGTTTTTCTTCCACTTTTTTTGCTGTTCATTTCCCCGTTTTCTTCCAACAATAGCGTTTTAATTCTATATAGAAAAGGCAGCATCCATGTTTGAAGGCGCATATACCGCATTGGTCACCCCGTTCCACCGCGATGGCTCGGTGGATTACGACAAGCTCCGCCACCTCGTCGACCTCCAGGTCGTGGGCGGCATCGACGGCATCGTTCCCGTCGGCACCACCGGCGAATCCCCCACCGTTGACGTGGAAGAACACGTCGAAATCATCCGCGTCGTCGTCGAAGCCGCCGCCAAGCGCGTCAAGGTCGTCGCCGGCACCGGCGCCAATTCCACCGCCGAAGCCATCGAGCTGACCGAAAAGGCCAAGGATATCGGCGCCGACGGCACCCTGCAGGTCACCCCCTACTACAACAAGCCGACCCAGGCCGGGCTCATCCGCCACTTTGCCGCCATCGCCGACATCGGCCTGCCCGTCATCCTCTACAACGTGCCCGGACGCGCCGGCTGCGAAATCGCCATTTCCACCATCGCCGAACTCGCCAAGCACCCCCACGTGGTCAGCGTCAAGGAAGCCGCCGGCAGCGTCGACCGCGTCAGCCGCATCAAGGCCGCCTGCAACATCGAAGTGCTATCCGGCGATGACTCTCTCACCCTGCCCATGATGTCCGTCGGCGGCTGCGGCGTCATTTCCGTCGCCTCCAACCTCATCCCCAAGGCGGTCGCCGACCTCGTCCATGCCGCCGCCGCCGGCCGCTGGGATGAAGCCCGCCGCCTGCACTATCAATACTACGGCGTCTTCAACGACATTTTCATCGAAACCAATCCCATTCCCATCAAGGCCGCCATGGAAATGGCCGGCCTGGGCGACGCCATCTACCGCCTCCCCCTCTGCGAAATGGGCACCGAAAACCGCGAAAAGCTCCGCGCCACCCTCCGCAAGGCAGGAGTGTTGCCATGAGCAGCCCCGCCACCACCCGGATTTTGCTGATGGGCGCCGCCGGCCGCATGGGCCAGGCCATCACCCGGATCCTCGCCAGCGGAGCCTTCCCCGGCCTTGAGATCATCGCCGCCGTGGACCGCGCCGACTCCCCCCTCCTCGGCCAGGATGCCGGAACCGCCGCAGGCACCCGCGCCCTCGGCGTCACCATTGTCGGCAACCTCGCCGAAGCCCTCGCCTGCAAGCCCGATGTGGCCGTCGACTTCAGCTTCCACGTCGCCACCGCCGCCGCCGCCCCCCACATGGTCGCCGCAGGCGTCCCGTGGGTTGTCGGCACCACCGGCCTCGAGGAAGGCGAAAAAGCCCTCATCGCCGCCGCCGCCCGCAAAATCCCCGTTGTCCTCTCCGCCAACATGAGCCTCGGCGTCAACCTCCTCTTCGCCCTCGTCGAGCAGGCCGCCCGTGCCCTGGCCGGTCGCGGCTACGACTGCGAAATCATCGAACGCCACCACCGCCGCAAGAAGGACGCCCCCTCGGGCACCGCCCTCTTCCTCGGCGAAGCCGCCGCCAAGGGATACGGCTGGAACCTCAAGGACGTCGCCGTCGATGGCCGCACCGGCCTCCCCGGCGAACGCCCTGAAAAGGAAATCGGCTTCAACGCCGTCCGCGGCGGCGACATCGTCGGCGACCACACCGTGCTCTTTGCCGCCGACGGCGAAACCGTGGAGCTCTCCCACCGCGCCACCTCGCGCGACACCCTGGCCCTCGGCGCCATCCGCGCCGCCGCCTGGTTGCCCGGACATCCCCCCGCCCTCTACGGCATGCGCGATGTCATCGGCCTCGGCTCCGGAGCCCCTGCGTGAACGGCATCGAAGCAGGTCTCAGCCTCGGGTGCAACCTCGACGACCGGCTCGCCAGCCTCCAGGCTGCGCGGGCCGCCATCGCCGCCCTCCCCGAAGTCTCCATCCTCGCTTCCGCCCCCATCTACGAAACCGAACCCGTCGGCGTCCCCGACGAATTCGCCAACCTCGAATTCTACAACACCATCCTCGTCATCGGCACCTCCCTCGACGCCCACAAGCTCTTCTCCCACCTCCAGAAAATCGAGACCGCCCTCGGCCGGCGCCGCACCTTCCGCCCCAACACGCCCCGCCTCATCGACATCGACATGATCTACTACGACGGACAGACCATCCGCAGCGGCGGCCTCGTCATCCCCCACCCCCGCTGGACCAAGCGCCGCTTCGTCCTCCAGCCCCTCGCCGACGTCCGCGGCTACCTCGTCCTCCCCGGCCACGACCGCCGCGTTCGCGACATCCTCGCCGCCCTCCCCGCCGGACAAAACGTCCACCCCGTCATGGCCCAATGGTGACCCCATGAAAGTTTTCCACACTATGGAAAAATCTTTCCCGGTTTTTCCACACAATGGAAAAAATATTTCCACACTGTGGAAAACTTTTTTCCGCCCCCTCCTTCTGAATACTGAATCCTGAATTCTGAATTCCTTCCCACTATGAAATCCATCACCCCCCGCTCCATCACCGCCATGAAAGGCGCCGAAACAATCGCCTGCCTCACCGCCTACGATTTCCGCACGGCCAAAATCCTCGACGACGCCGGCATCCCGCTGATCCTCGTCGGCGATTCCCTCGGCACCACGCTGCTGGGCTACGACAACACCCTGCCCGTCACGCTCGACGACATGATCCGCCACACGGCCGCCGTCGTGCGCGGCGCCAAGCGCGCTCTGGTCGTGGTGGACATGCCCTTCATGACCTACCAGGCTTCCATCGAGCAAGCCCTCCTGAACTGCGGCCGCGTCCTGCAGGAGGCCCGGTGCCACGCCGTCAAAATCGAGGGCGGCGAATTCCGGGCCCCCACGATCCGGGCCCTCGTGCAAAACGGCATTCCCGTTCTCGGCCACATCGGCCTCACCCCCCAAAGCGTGCAGGTCCTGGGCCACCGCGTGCAGGGCCGCGGCGACGAGGCCGCGCAGCAATTGATCGCCGATGCCCGCGCCGTCGAAGCCGCCGGTGCCTTCGCCGTCGTCCTGGAAGCCGTCCCCGCCGAACTCGGCGCGCAGGTATCCGCCGCCGTCCAAATCCCCGTCATCGGCATCGGCGCCGGCCCCGGCTGCGACGGACAAATCCTCGTGATCAACGATATCCTCGGGCTCTCCGGCGACTTCAAGCCCAAGTTCGTGAAGCGCTACGCCGACCTCGGCACGCAGATCGCCGCCGCCGCCGCCGCCTACAAATCCGACGTGCAGGCCCACACGTTTCCGGGCCCTGAACACGCCTACGAGCGATGAACATCCTCCAAACCGCCCGCGAGATGCAGCAAACCGCGCTGGCCCTCCGCGCGCAGGGCAAGCGCATCGGCTTTGTCCCCACCATGGGCAACCTGCACGAAGGCCACCTCTCCCTCCTGCGCATCGCCCGGCAGCACGCCGACGTGGTCGTGGTTTCGATCTTCGTCAACCCCACCCAGTTCGGGCCCAACGAGGATTTCGCCGCCTATCCCCGCACGTTCGAGGCCGACCGCGCCCTGTGCGAACAGGAACACGCGGATATCGTTTTTTATCCGTCCGTGCCCGAAATGTATCCCGGCGGCACCAGTGTTTCGGTCACGGAAAACTCCCTCTCGCGCACACTCTGCGGCGCCTCCCGCCCCGGCCACTTCGACGGCGTCTGCACCATCGTCGCCAAGCTGTTCAACATCGTCCTGCCGCATATCGCCGTCCTGGGCGAAAAAGACGCCCAGCAACTCCGCGTCCTGCGCCGCATGGTCCGCGACCTGCGCTTCCCCGTGGAGATCCTCCCCGGTCCCACCATCCGCGAACCGGACGGGCTGGCGCGGTCCTCCCGCAACCAATACCTCACGCCCGCACAGCGCCCCCAGGCCGCCTGCCTCCGCCGAGCCCTCGACGAGGCCGAACGCCTCTTTGCCCAAGGCGAGCGCGACCCCGGAAAACTGATCGCCGCCATGCGCGTCCTCATCGCCCAGGCTCCCGACGCCAAAATCGACTATGTCTCGATCGTCGACGATGAAACCCTCCAGCCGCTCGACGGCCCCATCGTGCGCCCCGCCCTCGCCGCCCTCGCCGTATGGGTCGGCAAGCCCCGACTGATCGACAACACCACGCTGCGACCCGTTTGATTTTTTTCTGACGACTATCACTTATAATTATAAGTGATAGTTCCCTTGGCAGGGCATTTCCGCGGGCCAGCACGGCGTGAAAACTATTTTGGGGACGGCGGAATCACCAGCACCGGACAGGTCGACTTGCGCACCACCCGTTCCGTCACGTTGCCAAACAGGATCTTGCCAACCGCGCCCGCACCCTGCCGTCCCACGATGATCAGGTCCGCATCCGCTTCCGCCGCATATTCCAGAATCTGGTGTCCCGCCTCGCCAATGCGCATGGCCACCACCAGCTTCACCCCTTCCGGAACGCGCGGACGGTAGATCGAGGCGATTTTTTCATCGATCTCGCGCTTGGCTCGCGCGTCCACGTCTTCGTCCACCTCGTAGATGTAGCCCTTCCAGAATTGCGCGGGCGGCTCGGGGATCACATGGAACAGGTGTAGTTCGCACCCGGTGTTGCGCAGGGCGGAATTCACCGCGAACACAAACGCGCGGTCCGCGTTTTCGGAAAAGTCCGTGCAAAACAGGATTTTCCTGAAGTTTTCGTGCCGGTTGCCTTCGCCCATGCCTCGACTCCTCCCGTTTTCTATTTCACCCAGCTCGCCAAGCCCGTTGCAATCGGGGGAAAAGCCAGCAGCAGCAAGGACGCCACCAGCAGAGCCGCCAGAAACGGCAACGCCCCCTTGAACACGCTTTGCAACGAAACCGCCCGGTCCATGCCGCTGACGACATACACGTTCACGCCCACCGGCGGCGAAATCACGCCCATCTGCGTCACCAGCACGATCATCACTCCAAACCAGATCGGATCAAACCCCAGGTTCACCACCACGGGATAGAAGATCGGAATGGTCAGCAACACCAGCGCCAGGGCATCGAGAAACGCCCCCGCCACCAAATAGAATAGGATAATCAACAGCATGATGGCGGCGGCAGGCAGCGGCAGGCCGGCCAGCCAAGCCGCCAGCTCCGTCGGCACATTCGTGACCTGAAGGAAATGCCCGAACACCGTCGCGCCCGCCACGATCACCAGCACCATGCACGAGGTGCGCAGGGTCTCGCTCAGCGCCGTCGCCAGCATCCGAAAGGTGCATTTGCGCGCCAGGCAGGCGATGGCCACGCTGCCGGCCGCTCCCACGGCAGCCGCTTCCGTGGGCGTGAACCAGCCCGCGAACATGCCGCCCATCACCAGTGCAAACAGCGCGAGGATCTCCACCACCCCGGAGAGCGAACGGAAACGCTCCCGCCAGGAAACTGCCGACGCCGCAGGCGCCAGCTCCGGACGCCACTTGCACAGCAGCCAGATCGTCAGCATGAACAGAAGGGCCACCATCAGCCCCGGCACGATCCCCGCGATGAAGAGCTTGCCGATGCTTTGCTCCGTCATGACGCCGTAGACAATGAACACCACGCTGGGCGGAATCATCATGCCAATGCTGCCGCCGGCGGCCACGGTTCCGGCCGCGAACCCCGGGTCGTACTTGTATCGCTTCATCTCCGGCAGCGCCACGGCGGCCATGGTGGCCGCCGTCGCGGGCCCTGAGCCGCAAATGGCGCCAAAGGCCGTGCAGGCGCCCACCGTCGACATGGCCAGACCGCCCCGCAGCCACCCGAACCAGCAATGCGCCGCATCAAACAGTTTTTTGCTGATGCCCGTGTGGAACGCCACCTGCCCCATGAACACGAACAGCGGAATCACCGTGAGCCCGTAGTTGGAAAAGGTGTCGTACCAGTCCGTCACCAGCACATGCAGCGCGGCAGGCACATTCACCACGACGGCAAAACCCACGGTGCCCACCAGCGTCATGGCAAACGCCACCGGCATGCTCGACGCCAGCAGCAGGAACAGAAACAACAGGCCCAAAAGGCCGATCTGGAGTTCGGTCATGACTTGGGCCTCATCATGGAGCGCCCCGGATGCATCAAATGCCACAGCGTCACCCCGGCCGTGATCAGGCAGGCCAGCGCCGCCAGCCACGGCACCCAGAACATGGGCATGTGCAACGTCGTCGTCACTTCCCCGCTCTGCCGGAAATTCGCCCCCTGCAAAATGAATTCCCACGTCAGCAGCCCGAACAGCGCCAGCAGGACCAGCCGCATCGCCGTATCGGTGACGGCCCGGCCCCGCCGCCCCATCTTCTGAAAGAAATACTCGATGGCAATATGTCCCTTCACCGCTTTGGTCAGCGGCAGCGCACAGCCCATCGCCACCGCCCCCAGCACCCGCACCAGGTCATAGGCCCCCTTCACGGGAAGGCCGAACCGGCGGCCGACCACGTCGACCACCGTCACCACAATCATCCCCAGGACGGCCAGGCCGCCCACCACAGCCAGCGCATGGATGAGCCAGCGGAGAAAACCCGTCCGGGCGCTGCTTCCCGAGAACAAACTCATGGCTGTTGGACGCGGGCCTCTGCGATCATCGCCTGCGCTTCGGCCAGGAATTCCGATCCGGGCAGGCCCTTCTCTGCCGCCTGCGTCAGGTATTTGGCAATGATCGGTCCCACCTGCGCCTTCCAAACGTTTTCTTCTTCCGGCGTCAGCGTGATGATTTCGCGGTTCAGCCCCTTCACGAATTCCAGCCCCTCCACGTCGGCCTGGTTCCACGCCTTCCCGTGAACATCCACGAATTCGGCGCTGACATCCGAAACGATCTTCTGGAGATCGGCCGGCAGCGCATCCCACGTCTTCTGGTTCATCGCCACGAACATCGCCGTCGTGTAGCCGATGGCCTTGGTATCAGTGACGAATTCGATCACCTCGCCCTGTTTCCAGCCCTTGAGCGTCTCGATCGGGCAAAACGTACCTTCCACCACACCCTTCTGGAGCGCGTCATACGTCTCGGGCTGCGGCATGCCCACCGCCGTGGCCCCCAGCACCGTGGCAATGCCCGCCGAAAGGCCCGTGCCGCGAATCTTCATGTTGTTGAGATCCGCCAAGGAGCGCACTGGCTTTTTCGTGGCCAAAATTCCGGGACCGTGGCCATGCACATACAGGAGCTTGGCTCCCTGGATTTCGGCGGGCTTGTATTTGGCCGCCAGCGCCGTCGCCACGCGCGTGGCCGTCAGGCCGTCCGGCCAGCCCAGCGGCAAATCCAGCGCCTCCAGCAGCGGGAAACGGCCCGGCGTATACGCAAAACAGCTCATGCCCAGGTCCGACACCCCGTTGAGGACTCCCTGCCAGCATTGATCCGCCTTCGTCAACGTTCCGCCCGGATACACCGTGATTTGAATACGGCCTTCCGACCGTTTCTCAATCTCTTTCGCCCAATCCATGGCCGTTTTGGCCTGGACATGCATGGGAGGGAAAAACACGCTGTAGGTCAGCTTCACGATCTTGGGAGCTTCCACCGCCGCTCCCTTTTCCTTCTGACCGCAGCCCGCCAGGACGACGAGACCCGCCACCGCCACCCACAACCCTGCCCGCCGATTCCAATTCTTCATGTGCACTCCTTGAGATTTCAAAATGAAGCCCGAATCTTATCCCTCCCCCGCCCCCTTGCGCAATCTTTTCCCGGCCCGATCCGCCCATTGCGAAAGAAACAAACATCTGCAGAGCGTTGGGGCGGAGTCGGACACGAAACAACATTGCCCCCGCAAGTCTATTCCGCTATAATCCTCCGCAGTGTTTGCGGTGTTTTTAATGTGGAGAACCAAGCATGAAATCTTCCGAAACCGTTTTTGCCTTCGACTGCGGATTGGCCTCTCTCGGAGAAGCCGTGCGCCAAGGACTGAATTTTCCCCATGTGGAATCTTGGCTGATTCCCGAAACCTTCGCCGAAACCAAACCCGCTGCCACGCGCCGCC
>CAYNHA010000150.1:0-5702 GCA_964397035.1 uncultured Verrucomicrobiota bacterium | reverse complement strand
GGCGAAACCTCGGATCTGCTTATCCAGTCCTGCACCCTTTCCAACGGGCTGCGCCTCATCGTTCGCGAAGACTCCAGCCTGCCCATGGCCTACATCTCCCTGGTCCTTGGCGGCGGCCTGCTGGCCGAGGACGACGGACAGGCCGGCATCTCCCAACTGACCTCCGACCTGCTCACTCGCGGAACCTCGCGCCACACCGCCGCCGATCTGGCCGAGATTCTCGAAGCCCGCGCCGTCTCCCTGTCCAGCTACTCCGGGAGAAACAGCTATGGACTCTCCGCCGCCGGCCTCTCCGAGGACCTCCCCCTCATGCTGGAAACCGTCGCCGAATGCCTCCTGGACTCGCAGTTCCCCGAAGAGGAACTCGAAAAGCAGCGCGCCCTCCAGCTGGCCGCCCTGCGCCGCGAGCAGGAACGCCCCATGACCCACGCCCAGCAAATGGTGCGGGACGCCTTCTTCCCCGGCCATCCCTATCGTTTCTCCGTTCAAGGCTCCCCGGACACGCTCGCCGCCCTGACCCGGGAAGCGGTTCAGGCCCATCACCGAAAATTGGTGGGGGCCTCCAATGTGGTCCTGGCCGTTTTTGGCGATGTGAACTTCGACCAGGTCCGCCACGATGTCGAACAATACTTCGCGGCGTTGCCCAACGGAACCGTTCCCCGGTGGCCCGCCCTGCCTCCCTCCCCGGCAGCGCCCCTCCGGACCGAAAAACGCCTGCCTTTCAAGCAAACCGTTCTAGTCCGCGCCTGGCCGGGAATCCAGGCCGGCGACCCCCGCGAAGATGCCGTTTCCGTCCTCATGGATTCCCTGAGTGGCCTCTCCTCGGATCTTTTCATCGAGGTCCGCGACAAGCGCGGCCTGGCCTATTACGCCGCCGCCACCCACTTCAGCGGCCCCGTGGGCGGCCTCTTCATGATCTATGCCGGCACCACGGAAGAAGGCCGGGCCGAGGTCGAAACCCAAATCGAGGCCCAAACCGAACGTCTTCGCCGCGATGGCCTGCGCCCGGAGGAATTCTCCCGCGCCATCGAGCAGCTCCTGGCGGAACAGGCCCGCGCCCGCCAGAACAATGGCGGCCTCGCCCAGCAGTGCGCCATCGATGAACTGCTGGGCCTGGGCTATCGCCATTCCCTCGAAACCGCGGAGCGCCTGAAGAAACTGGCCCCCGAAGCCGTCCGCGAGGCCGCCGAAACGATTTTCGCCGACATCGGCGACGTGACCGCGGTCGTGATGCCTCCCGAGAATCCGTGAAGCGCCGCCTTCTCAAGTCCAAGCGGGCCTGGCTTTCCATCGCCCTGCTTCTGGCCGGCCTGCTGGCGTTTTCATTCCGCACGGAAATCGCCGCCTTCCTCCACGGCTTCGGCTGGACCGACATCCGCGAAGGCGTCATCGCCTCCGGCCCCTGGGCCCCGGCAATCTGCATCCTGCTCTATGCGGCCACCACAATCCTCTTCCTTCCCACCACCCTCGTGGGCATTCTGGTGGCCCTCCTCTATGGTCCCTGGATCGGCCTGCCCGTCTGCGTGGCGGGCCTTGGTCTCGGCATGTCCGGCTCCTTCCTCATCGCCCGCCATCTCGCCCGGGAAGCGCTGGAACGCCGCATCGGCGACACCAAACTCTATCGCCGCCTCGAAGAAAACATCCAGCAAGAAGGCTGGAAACTCGTCCTCTTCTCGCGCCTCCTCCCCATCAACCCCTTCAGCTTCCTGAACTACGCCTACGGACTCACCCGCATCTCGTTCGCCCGCTATCTCCTCGCCTCCCTTGTCGGCATCCTCCCCAACACCCTCGCCCTCCTCTGGACCACCCACGCCGCCGGCCAGCTCGCCACCGGCCGCATGGACTGGAGAATCCTCATCGCGCTTTTTGCGGGCGCCGGACTCTTTGCCGGCCTCGCCTGGCTCCCGCGCTTCCTCCGCCGCAAGAAACCCGACACCCTCCCCCTGCCCGATGACGACGTCCTCCCCGACGAAAACTAGCCGCCCGCCGATGAAATCGGCAGCGTGGCCTCCAGGAATCCCGCCGCGCCCCCCCCGTTCATCAGGCGCAAGTCTCCGCCAAAAACCGTGAAGATTTTGTGGGCCACCACCGGCGCCAGAGCCAGGCTCTGCGCTGCGGAAGACCCGCGCACGCTGGACTCGAGCTGGAAGAACTCGGCCGCCTGCTCCTTGCTCAATCCCAGTGCATCCAGATCCATCCGCAGGCATAGCGTCCGCTCCCGCCGGATGCCCATCACATACAGGATGCTGCCCGGCCGGGTGAAACAACTGGCCAGCGAAACCGCCGTTTGCATGGCTTTTTCCCACAGCACCTGGCTTCCCCCGAAGTGGACCTGCTCCGGATCCATGCCCTTGCCCAAATCAACCTGGATCTGCGGATAGGACTTCCGGATCCCGTCGATCAGGAAAGCCAGCGAAGGATTGATGTTCCCGTTTGCCGTCAGGTCCGACATGTAGGCAATCGTGGTGGCATCGTTGATCAGATTCAACAGGCGCTGGCTGCTCTGGCGGAACATGCTCTTGAACTTGAAAACGTTCTCCGACTCCGGACACTCGCCGAGGATCAACTCGGCCATTCCCAGCACCCCGGTGGCCGGCGTCCGCAGCTCGTGGGAAATCATCCGGAAAAAATCGCTCTTCAGCCGGTCCACGTCCAGCAGCCTCTTGTTGGCCTTCTCCAGTTCGAGGGTCCGCTCGGCCACCCGCTGCTCCAAATGTTCGTTCTGCCTCTTCAGGCTTCTCTGCAAATCCCGGATTTGAAGATGCGTACGGACCCTCGCCAGCACCTCTTCCTCCTGAAAGGGTTTGGTCAGGTAATCCACCCCCCCCAGGGAAAAGGCCTTCACCTTGTCCAGCGTTTCGGACAGGGCGCTGATGAACAACACCGGGATCTCCCGCAGCGCCTCCGATGCCTTCAGGCGGCGGCACGTCTCATAGCCATCCATCTCCGGCATCAGGATATCCAGCAGGATCAAATCCGGAGGGCGGAGAGCTGCCGCCGACAACGCCGAGGCCCCGCTGGGAAACACCGTGACCCGGTAACCCGGCGCAGCGAGCATCGACCTCAGCAAGTCCAGATTGGCCGGCGTATCGTCCACGATCATGATCGTCGTTTTTACTTCTTGATGATGCATCGGCGTCACGCCTCTTCCTGGTTCAACACTCGCCGGATCCGGTCATAGTCGTATTGCTTGAGCAGCTCCCCGAGCCTTCTCCCCGCACCGGGATTCACCCCGGCCAGCAGCGAAATTTGCTTTTCCAGCTCCTCGACGTCGCCGGCGTCGAGCGACCGGCCCATCGCCCGAACCAGCTCATCCGGCAGCGGTCTCGAATCCCCGCGCGATGGCGGGATTCCCGCCATCGAATCGCTCCCGTCCTGAACCGGAACCACGCCTTCCCTGGGAACCGCCTTCAGGCACACGTGGAAACGGAAGCAACTGCCCTGGCCCTCCCGGCTCTCCACCGAAATCTCACCCCCCATCATCTCCACCAGCTTCCGGCTGATCGGCAAGCCCAGACCCGTTCCCCCCATCTTCCGGCCCGATTCGGTTTGTTCAAAAGGCTCGAAAATGCGCTCCTGCTCCCCTTCCGGGATCCCGGAACCTGAATCCTGAACCTCCACCCGCAGACAACACCTCCCGGCATCCACCACGGAGGTCTCCGCCCACACGCGCAAGGTCACATCGCCGGCCTTGGTGAACTTGATGGCATTCTCCATCAGGTTGATCAGCACCTGACGCAGCTTGCCCTCGTCCGCCACCACCGTGTGCGGCACGCTGTCCAGCCGCACCACCACGATCCGCACCCCCTTGGATTCCACCCGGAAACGGAACATCTTCCCCAATTCATCCAGCAAATCGTGGAGGCAAAACCGCCTCTCGTTCAGCGACAGCTTTCCGGCCTCGATCTTGGACATGTCCAGAATGGTATTGATCAGCCCCAGCAGATGCTCGCCGCTCCGGGCAATGGCATGCAGCTGATCCAATTGCTTCGGAGAAAGGGAATCGTCGTGCCTCAGCACCTGCGCAAACCCGATGATCGCATTCAGGGGCGTCCGGAACTCGTGGCTCATGTTGGCCAGGAACGAACTCTTCGCCACGCTGGCCGCCTTGGCCGCCATCGTCATGGCATTCGCCTCCACGATGGCCGCCTCCAACTGGTGGTTGACTTGGCGCAGCTGTTCCTCCGCACGCTTGCGCTCCGTCAGGTCCATCATGGCCCCCAGAAAGCCGGTCACCTGCTCGCCCACGATCTTGGGCGCGATGTTGAAGCTCACCGGGAACGTGGAGCCATCCACCCGCTGCCCGATATACTCCTGATATCCAACCGCATCCCCGTTCAGCCGCAGGAACACCCGCTCTTTCGCCATCATCCGGTCCGACGGCGTCAGCGCATCGAAGGCGATCATTCCCCTTGCAATGTCCTCCGGCGTGTACCCGAACATGTCCAGCGCCGTCTTGTTCGCGAAGAAAACCTTCCCGTTCAAATCGATTTCGAAAATGCCGCTGGGCAGCATCTCGGCAATGTGCCGGAACCGGGTTTCGCTTTCCTTCAGGGCGTCTTCCGCCTTCTTGCGCTCCACGTTGGCGAACAACTGCCCCACGATGGCGGCAATCGTGCTCACGAAGGACTCCTCGTCCGCATGCCACTGGGCGCGTCGCCCCGCCTGCTCCAGGCTCACCACCCCCACCAGCTTGCCATCCACGATGATGCCCGCGTCCAGGATGGACACAATGCCGTGGTCCTTGAAATACTCCGTCAGTTCCGAGCTGCGCGGATCCGTCTGGGCCTCCTCGGCATGGATCCGGCTCTCCGCCATGAGCGTCTCGAAATAGCGCGGAAATTCCCGCATGTTCACCACCGAATCCCGGCTGGCCAGATGCTCGCCCGACTCGTACAGCGAAATGCAGTTCAACGCATTGCCCCCCTCCGACAGCTTCCAGATGCTCGTCCGCGAAGCCGAAACCGTGGCCGACAGCACCCCCGTGATTTTCTTGAGCGCACGGTTCATGTCGCCGCGGATAATGGAATCCTCCAGCGCCAGGTGGGCGATGGCCGTCCGCTGCCGGGTCGCCCGGCTCTCCCGGTCCTGCAGCTCCCCCTGCCGGTGCCCGTAGGCCATCGCGGCCCGCCGCCGGATCACGAGAATGATGCCCAGCAACCCAAAAATCCCCATGGGAAAAAGCGTTTTCGATGCCACCGTCAGGATCCACCGGGCGGCCTCAATGTCCACCGCATACACCCCCACCACCCGGTCGGTTGCGGGATCCACGATCGGCACCGCCGCCGTCAGCCATTCGCCCCATTCATCCCGGTAAGGTCCAAACACCCCGATCCGCTTTTCCGCAAAAGCCTGGAAAAACTCCACCGGCGGATCCTCGTAGACCTCCCCGGGAATCGAATAAAACTCGGACTCGGGCGGGTCGGTGTCCAACCCCGCCACAATCACCCCATCCTCGCGCTGGAGCAAAATGTAGATCCATCTCCAATCCGGCATCACACTTTGGATTTCGGTCAGCTTTCTCACCATTTCGTAGTGGAGGGGATTGTTCAGCTGCTCCGGGGTCCCGCTCAGCGTCTTGACCTCCTCCACCTTCACCGCATTGGCAATCAACCGCGTTTGAATCAGCAAGTCCGATTGGTATTTGCCATTCGCCTGCCACGCCACCCCACCCACCACCAGCACACCGCATAACGCCCAGA
>CAYNHA010000149.1:0-28133 GCA_964397035.1 uncultured Verrucomicrobiota bacterium | reverse complement strand
GTCGATGTCGCCGCGCCGGAACTGCCCCAGAATCTGCGCATGGGAATCCTTGGCCCCCGTGGTGTCGGAATCCATGCGGACCACGCGCGCCTTGGGAAATATCTTTTTCACCGCGGCTTCCACGCGCTGGGTTCCCACTCCAGCCATCTTGATGTTGGGCGCCCGGCATTCGGGATTTCCACACGTCGAGGGCACCGGACGGACCACGCCGCAGACGTGGCACATCATCAGTTCGGACGACTTGTGATAGGTCATTTTGACGCTGCAACTGGAGCAGGTCTCGGTGTGCCCGCACACGGGGCACATCACCGTGGTGGCATAGCCGCGGCGATTCAGGAACAGCATGGTCTGCTCGGCCTGCACCAGGCGCTGGCGGATCGCCTCCACCAAATCCTGCGAGAGCAAATGGGCGGCGCCTGCCTTCTCGGTTTCGATGCGCATGTCCACCACGCGCACCGACGGCATCACGCAACGATCCACGCGCTTGAGCATTTTGACGAGGCGGTATTTTCCTTCGCGCGCGTTGCGGTAGGATTCGAGCGAGGGCGTGGCGCTGCCCAGCACCACCGCGCAGCCTTCGAAGCGGCCGCGCATGACGGCCACGTCGCGCGCGTTGTAGCGGGGGGACTCGTCCTGCTTGTAGGCGGGCTCGTGCTCTTCATCCACCACCAGAAGCCCCAGCGGCTTCACGGGAGCGAACAAGGCGCTGCGTGCGCCCACCACCACCCTGGCCTTTCCGGCCGCGATCCGCTGCCATTCGTCGTGCCGCTCGCCGTCCGAAAGGTGGCTGTGCAACACGGCCACCGTCTCGCCAAAGCGCCCCCGGAACCGTTCCATGGTCTGCGGGGTCAGAGCAATTTCCGGCACCAGGGCAATGGCCCCCTTCCCCGCATCCAACGCGGATTGGATGGCGGCCAGATAGACCTCGGTCTTGCCGCTGCCCGTCACGCCATGCAGCAGGAGGACCTTGGGCTGCGGCGCGGCCATCTCTTCGCGGATCGCCACCAGCGCGGAGGTTTGCTCCTCCATCAGCGTAGGTGCAACGGTGGGCAGGATGTTCAGGAGCGAATGGGGATTCCGCCGGACAACGCCTTTCCCCAGCGCAATCCATTTTCTCTTTTCCAGGCTCCGCAGCCCTTCCAGCGAAACGCCCGTTTCCTCTGCCAGCGCGGCGGCGGTCATTTCGCGCCGTTCCTTCAACAAGGTCCATGCTGCCGATTGCCGCGGGCTTTTTTTGAGCAGCGCGCCTTCCTCTTCCGCCGTGGGGGCGGCCTCCGCGCAAACGGTCGCCACCTGCTGCTCCTTGAATTTGGCCCCTTCGCGCCGAACCGCCGCCGGCAGGATCGCGGCAATGGCATTCTCGAACGGAGCCGCATAATAATCGGCAATCCACCGGGCCAGGCGCAACATTTGCCCATCGAAAAGGGGCAAGTCGCCCGCCACCGACTCGATGGCCTTGAGATTCGGAAAGTCCGATCGCTCCAACAGCCCCGTCACGAACCCGCGAGCCCGCCGCCGCCCGAAGGGCACCCACACCACGCTGCCGATCTTCACCCGGCCGACCCACTCGGCGGGAATGCAGTAATCGAATTCGCGGTCCAGCGCGACATCCGTGATGATTCTGGCAACGGCCGGAGTCACGCGAAAAGCCTACATGCCCTTGGTGAGATAGATCACCATGTAGAAAATCCACAGAATCATCAAGGCAGAGAGAATCGTGTTCATGGCCGGGAGTATCGCAAACCAGTCAGCGGATGGAAAGCCCGCCCCGCAACCCTCCTATTTCGCCGGAGCGGGCACAAACCGCAGGGCCACCGAATTGATGCAATAGCGCAAGCCAGTGGGACGGGGGCCGTCGTCGAACACATGGCCCAAGTGGGCGTCGCACCGCGCGCACAAGACCTCGGTGCGAACCATGCCCAGGCTGCGGTCCTCGTGCAAAACCACGTTTTCCTTGGCCACGGGCTGGAAATAGCTCGGCCAGCCCGTCCCCGACTCAAACTTCGCCTCCGAAGAAAACAGCGGAATGCCGCAACAGACACACACATAGGTCCCCGCTTCGTGATGGTTGAAGAAGGCGCCGGAACAGGCCCGTTCCGTCGCCTGCTGCCGCGTCACCTTGTATTGCTCCGGCGTCAGCAGCGTCCGCCATTCTGCATCGGATTTGACCACTTTTTCCATTGCAACGACCTCCTGCGTTTCCGCCACCCAAATCGATACCGGTTCGGCCCGCGCCACCCAGCCGGCGGCCGTCCACATCGCCAGCCCCAGCAGGTTCCTCCATTTGTTGTTCCGCTTCATGGGCCGATTCTACCACAGAATGCCCCGTCCCGCCGCTCCCTTCCGCCTCTTTGACGCTTGCGCCGCCTTCCCCGGCGTGGCAAATTGACCCCATGAACAGCACGTGGATGGACCTCTATCGTCAAATCCCCAAGCCCGGCGTGGGCGGGGTGCTGGAGATGCTTGTCCTGGCGGTGCTCTTCTACTACGCCATCCTGTTCTTCCGAGGCACGCGCGGCGCCCAGGTGCTTCTGGGATTCGTCACGGCGGTCGTCGCCATGCTGGTGCTCACGCGATTTTTCAACCTCGACACCCTGAACTGGCTTTTGCAACGCCTCTCCGTCTACCTGGTCATTGCCTTTGTCGTCATTTTCCAGCCCGAAATCCGCCGCGCCCTCGCGGAACTGGGCAAGCAACACGTTTTTGCCACCACCATGCGAGAACGCGGTGTTCTGGACGAGATCGTGCAGGCCATTTCCCGCCTGGCGGCCAACAAAATCGGCGCTCTGATCGCCATTGAGAGGGAAATCGGCACTCGCGCCGTCCAGGAAACCGGCACCCGCCTCGATTCGATTGTGACGGCCGAACTGCTGGCCACCATCTTTTTCCCCCATACGCCTTTGCATGATGGCGGCGTCATCATCGAAGGCGACCGCGTCCGCGCCGCCGGCTGCGTCTTCCCCCTCTCCGGTCGCGACATCGGCAAAACCGGCACCCGGCACCGCGCCGCCGGGGGGCTCTCGGATGATACCGATGCCCTCGTCATCGTCGTTTCCGAGGAAACCGGCGCCATCTCGCTGGCCTACAAGGGACGGCTGATCCGCGGCCTCGATGAAGAGCGCCTGCGCCACATCCTGTCTTCCGTGCTGCTTCGCAGCGCCAAGACCCAGAGCCGCTGGCACCGCATCCGCCAAAACCTGGACCTTTCCGCCGAGGGCCTGGCCCGCACCGAAGACATGATGGAACGCGAATTTGAAAATCCTCCAAAAAATACTTGATTTCCTAGGCTCGCCCAAAGGGTTGCGACTGGTGTCCGTTCTGGCCGCCATCATTGTCTGGTACGCCATCCGGGCCGCCACCAGCAACGCCTCCATCGTCACCGACATTCCCCTCACCATCCAGCCGCCGCCGGACTGGAGCGTGGTGGAAGTCTCGGCCAAGACCATCGACGTGGCCTTTCTGGGCACGCGCGACGACCTGCGGTACCTGAACCGGGAATTGATCAAAGCCACGGTGGATGCCCGCACCCATGCCAACAACAAATCCTTTGTGGTCGCGCTGGGCTCCGCCAACATCAACGCGCCCGGCAGCGCCCGCATCGACTTCATCCGCCCTGCCAACATCACCATTCGCCTCGACCGCGAAATTTCCAAGCAGGTGCCCGTGAAAGTCGAAACCCAGAACCTGCTGCCCGATGGCTATGAAATCGAGAAGATCGTGGTCACGCCCGCCACCGTGGAGCTTTCCGGCCCGGAGCAGCATCTGGCCGAAATCGAATCGATCAGCACGATCCCCGTGGATCTGGACGGACGCATCCGCTCCATCAACAAGCGCCGCCTTCTGCTCGTTCCCGGCGAGAACATGGCCGGCGTCGTGCTGAATCCCACCACGGTCACGCTTGACCTGACCATCATCGAACGCTCCATCAGCAGCGTCTTTCCCGACATGCCCATTCTCCCCATGCTCCCGCCCGGTCGGTCGGTGCGCGCCGACATCGAACCCGATGTGGCCACGCTCACGATCAAGGGCCGCCCCGAACTAATGAAATCCCTTGCGGCCGAAGACCTCCGCCTGTTCGTGGACGCCACCGAAGTCTCCGGCACCGCCCCGGACAAGCTGCCCATCCGGGCCGTCCTGCCCAACGGCATTTCCCTTGTGAGGACCGAGCCCCCCAACGCCACCGTTCGCCTCAAGGAATAGAAATGCGACTTCCGCACGCGACCGTCCTGTTTATCCTTTCCATCCTTTGTGGAACGGCCATGGCCGACGAACCCGCATGGCGCACCCAGCCGCTCCCCCCCGAAGTCGCCACCCTCAACCGCACGGCGGAATCCGCCGCCACCGCCGCCACGGCCGCCCGCATCTATGCACAATCCCTCCGGCTTTTCCCCTCCAACGGCCCGGCCCTCTACGGCCTTGGGCGCGCCCTGCTCGACCAGGGCCGCGCCAGCGACGCCCTCGTGATCCTGCGCCGGATGAACACCCAATTCCCCGACGATCCCGTTGTCCTCGAAGCCTTGGCCTCCGCCATCACCCGCCTCCCCTCGCTTCGCCGTGAAAACCTCGCCGAAGGATTGGCCTTTGCCGAGCAGGCCCTTCGCCTCCAGCCCGATGCCCCCAACGCCTGGCACGTCCTTTCCGTTCTCCGCCACCTCAATGGAGACTACGTTCTCGCTTTCGAAGCCGCTCAGGAAGCGGTTGCCCTGGACGCGCAAAACCCGACCGACCCCGAAACCACCACCCTCTATCAGGAACAGGAGATTGCATGCAACGACGCCCTCTTGGTTTTCTCGCCCTTGGACTGATCTGCGGCCTATGGCTCCCCCCCCACCTCCAGGCGGCGGAAGATCCTGAAAGCAACGCCCCCGTCATCTATCCAGTCGGTTCCGAGCCGCAGCCGGAGCCCTCGCCCGTTCGCTGGGAAGGCACCACCGCCATCCTCGGCTCCGTCCAAGTGGACTCCCTGACCAAGACCGTCACGGCCACGGGCTGGGTCAACCAGATCGAGGGTCCCATCGAAGTGCTCGCCTGCGGCATCAAGGGCAAGGTCCACGAATCCGTTTTTGTCCTCGCCCTCAACCCGCTCGATCTTCAAGCCGCCCTGCTGCTGGCCGGCCTCAAGGGCGGCGAGCCCATGCCTTCCATCGGCGAAGGTCCCCCGAAAGGCTCGCCGGTGGATCTGCGGGTCGAATGGAATGCCAACGGCGAGCTCCGCCAGGCCCGCGCCGAATCGTTCGTTTGGAACAAGCAGGATAACGCCGTCCTCCCCGAGACGCCGTGGACCTTCACGGGCTCGGTCGTGAAAGACGGCCAGTTCAAGGCGCTCGCCGAGGAGTCCCTCATCGTCACCTACTGGGACCCCTATGCCATCGTCAACATCCCGCTGCCTTGCGGCGCCGACGACGAAATCCTGACCGTCAACACCAACACCGTGCCGCCCTACGAAACCCCCGTCACCTTCCGCTTCATCCCCCGCTAAAACTCAAAGTCCAAGGCTGTCCAACGCCTTTTCGGCCGCCGCATAACCCGCCGCAACGGACTCTCCTGCGCGCTGGAACTCCAGCGTTCCGATGCTTCCCACGTTGGGTTCCACCAGCAAATCGGGCGGCTCCACCAAGCGGCGCGAACGCGCAATCTGCGCCTCCATGATCAGCACCGAACGGGTCAGCACCTCCGCCACGGCCGGCTTGGAGGCCGCATCCTTCACAGAATCACGCAATTGCAGCGCCTTTTTTTCGATCTCCGCGAAAAACCGGTCCAGCATCCGCGCCGCCCCCCACCGTTCCTCCTCCGCCCTTTCCTTCGGCAGCAGCAAAGGCCCCCGGGGCGGTTCAGGGTCCTTCCTGTTCGGCAAGAGCGGCATTTCCTTCGGCCCCACATTGGGCGACACATCCACCGCGATGACCTTCTGCGCCCCCATCGCCCGCGCCACGTTCACCGGCACCGGATTCACCAGCCCCCCGTCCACCAGCAGGCGCTTGCCGATGCTGACCGGCGAAAACACACCCGGAATCGAAATGCTGGCCCGTACCGACTGCAACAGGTTGCCGGAACCCAGCACCACCTCCCCGCCCGTGCCCAGATCCGTCGCCACCGCACGGAACGGCAACTCCAGCTCGCGGAATTCTTTCACGCCCAGCAGTTTTCTCAGCTCCTCCGAGAGCCGACGCCCGTCCGTCAGGCCCGACCGGGAAAGCGACACCTCCCAGAAAAACTGCCGCAGCCTCCGCCAATCCAGGTTCTCCGCCAGCTCGCGCAAAACCGATTCGCGGCCCGCCGCGAAAAAGGCCCCCACCAGCGCCCCCATGCTGGTGCCCGCCACCACATCGATCTGGACTCCCCTCTCCCGCAGCACCTGCAACACGCCCAGATGCGCCCAGCCGCGCGCGCCGCCGCTCCCCAGCGCCAGCCCCACGCGGCAGTTCTTCCAAGGCTTGTTCACGCCTTCACCGGTCCGCCGGTGCCTCCTACTCCAGGAACGTCAGCGTGGCCGACCCGATCACGCCCGCATCGTTTCCAAGCTGCGCCCGCTTGATCACGATGCGTTCGGAGAAATAAGGGCTCAACCGCTCGTTCAAATGCCTGCGCAACGGATCGAACAGCACCGGCCCCGCCGCCGACACTCCGCCGCCGATGATGAACGCCTGCGGCTGGATCAGGTACGCCGTGGAGGCCATCATCGTCGCCAGGCAATCGGCCACGAAATCGAAGATTTCCTTCGCCAGCTCGTCGCCCGCCTCCGCCGCCTCGCAAATGATCTTGGGCGTCACCGCCTCCCGGTTTCCGCCCGCCAGCGCCAGGATGGTGCTCTTGCGGCCCGCATCCAGCTCCTTCAGCGCCCGCTCCACGATGCGCTTGTTGCCCACATACTGCTCCACGCCGCCGCGGCCGGTCGGCGACACCACGCCGTTCATGTCGATCGACACATGGCCGATCTCCCCCGCCATCGAGTAGGCCCCGCGGTAGAGGTTGTTGTTCAGCAGGAGCCCGCCGCCCACCCCCGTGCCCAGCGTGATGAACACCGCGTGCTGGTACGCCTGCCCCGCTCCGTAGACGCACTCGCCCACCGCCATCGCGTTCACATCGTTGTCCACGCGCGCGATCTTGCCGAACCGATTCGTCAGCAGCTCCGCCAGCGAAACCGCCGTCCAGCCCGGCACGTTCGTCAGGTTGTGGACGAAGCCCTTGGCATAGTCCACGAATCCCGGCACCCCCACCCCGATGCCCGTCCACTCCACGTCCGCAGGCAGGTCCGACAGCAGCGCCTGCACATGGCGGTCCACCTCGTCCAGCCAGGCGGGCACGCCGTCGAGATCCGTCGTCGCAAAACTCGCCCGCGCCCCGATCTGCCCGCGCTCGTCCACGCGCGCCATCTTCACGAAGGTCCCGCCAAAATCCACCCCGATCGCACACCGTTTCTTGTTTTCGTTCATTTCGATTTCTCCAATTGAAACACCTTTTCCGCGTTTGAAAATGTCAGGGCCGCCAGCGACTCCACCGTCGTCCCGCGCGCCTCCGCCAGCACCTCCGCCACCCGCACCACGAAGGCCGGCTCGTTCGACCGGCCCCGGTGCGGCTTCGGCGTCAGGTACGGGCAGTCCGTCTCGATCAGCAGGCGGTCTCCGGGAATGTGCCACGCCACCTCCCGCAGCGGCGCCGCGTTGTTGAAGCTCACGATCCCGCTGAAGCTGATCATGTAGCCCAGCCCCAGCAGGTTCTCCGCAAAGGCCAGATCGCCCGTGAAGCAATGCACGATGCCCGGCGGCGGACGGTTTTCCACACTGTGGAAAACTTTTTTCCACACGGTGGAAAACTCGCCCAGCATGTCGAGCGTGTCCTCGTCCGCGTAGCGGCTGTGGATGATCACCGGCAGCCGCCGCTCGGCCGCGAACTCCAGCATCTGGCCGCACAGCACGCGCTGGGCCGGGGCCGTCTCCGCCGAATAATAATAGTCCAGGCCGATCTCTCCCACCGCCACCACGCCCGGCTGCGAAGCCAGCGCCGACAGCCGGTCCATGTCCCGCGGCTTGTCGAGCTGGTCCCGGTCGTAGCCCACCGCCGCCACGAGCGTGTCCGGATGCTCCTGCGCCAGCTTCACCACCAGCGCGTTCGATGCCTCCGAACTGCCCACCGCGCACATGCGTGCCACCCCCGCCGTCGCTGCGCGCGCCAGCACCGCCCGGGTGGTTCCTTCCGCCTCGAACGTGTCAAAATGGGCATGCGTGTCAAAAAACATCATGGCACAAGCTGCACTCCCTCTTTACGCATTCAATCCGCTGGTCAGTTCGAAAACGGCCATGAGCATGCTGACGGCGACAAACCCGACGCCGATGGCGATGAGCAGCATCATGACGGGTTCCAGAATGGTGGTGAAGAGTTTCACCGCGCGGTCCAGTTCGTTGTCGTAGCGGCGGCCAATGTGCTCCAGCGCGCCGCTCATGTCGCCCGACTCCTCCCCAATCGCCAGCATGTCCGTCAGCAGGCGCGGAAACACGCCGTCCTGCGAGAGGGGGCGCGAGATGGAGGATCCGTCCGTCACGCGGTCCCGGGCCTCGTGGATCGCCCGGGCGATGATGGAATTGCCAACCGTGTGCTCCACGATGGAGAGCGCCTGGAGCACCTGCACGCCGTTGGCCAGCAACGTGCCCAGGGTGTGGGCGAAATTGGCGAAGGCATCCGCGCGGATGATGTTTCCCGCCACGGGCATGCGGAGCAGAAGCCGGTCCTTCCACTCCTGCCCGGCAGGCGTCTTCACCGTGCGGCGCAGGGCGGCGAAACCAAAAAAGGCGCCGATCGCCAGGAGCCAGCCGTACTGGATCAGTCCCTTGCTCATGCCGATGAGAATGCGCGTGGGCAGCGGCAACGTGCCGCCCAGCTCCTCGAACATGGCTGAAAAACGCGGGATCACGAAAACCATCATGAAAATCATCGCGCCAAAGCCAACCAGGAAGACGATCATCGGATACACCAGCGCCATGCCCACTTTCTCGCGCGCGGACAGCACGCGCTCGTAGTGCTTCACCAGCCGCTCCAGCACGCCGGGCAACTGCCCGCTGGCCTCGCCGGCCTTCACCATGCTCACATAGAGCGTCGGGAAACTGTCCGGCCACTTGGACAGGGCGCTCGACAGGCTGGTACCCTGCACGATCTCGTCGCGCAGGCTGGTCACAATCACGTCCTGCGACTTGCCGGTCTTGCGCTGCGCCAGCGCATGAAGGGACGTTCCGAGCGTCATGCCCGAGGCCAGCAGGTCCGACATTTCGCTGGTGAACAGCAGGAGTTCCGACATTTTCATTCGGGGCTTGGTGCGGAACGTCTTCTCGAACCGGAACCACTTCTTGGCCGGGGTTTCCCCGGAAGGTTTCGCCGCAGACGGTTCCTTCTCGGCCTTTGCGGGAGCCTTCGCTTTTTCCGGCACCGGCGCCGCGGAGGTCTTGGCCGACGCGTCCGACACGGAAATGGGCACAACGCCCATCCGCCCCAGCTGCACCATCAGCGCGCGCTTGTCCGGGGCCTCCAAAACGCCCTCTTGGCGCTCTCCCGTGCGGTTTTTGGCGATGTATCGGAATTGTGGCATGGCGTTCCGTTCCTGCGGCGAGAACCGCCTAGGCTTCGTCCTCCGAGGTCACCCGCACCACTTCTTCCAGCGTGGTCACGCCGCCGAGCACCTTTCGCCAGCCGTCGATGCGCAACGTGCGCATGCCATGCTCCAGCGCCTGGATCTTGATGTCCGCGGAAGACCTCCGCTCCACGATCATCTGGCGGATGGCATCCGAAACCGTGAGGATTTCATAGATGCCCGTCCGACCGGCGTAGCCCGTGCCGCGGCAATCTTCGCACCCGACCGGCTCGCAGATCGTCCCCGTCGACAGCTTGTCCAGCGGGAACCCGATGCCCTCCAGGAAGGACATGTCCACTTTCCATGGACGCTTGCACTTGGGACACAGGCGCCGAATCAGGCGTTGCGCCACCAGCGCCTCCACGGAACTGGCCACCAGAAACGGCTCGATGCCCATGTCCACCAGCCGCGTGATGCCGCCGGCGGAATCGTTCGTGTGCAGCGTACTGAACACCAAATGGCCCGTCAGGGCCGCGCGGATGGCGATGTCGGCCGTCTCCTGGTCGCGGATTTCACCCACCATGATCACGTCGGGATCCTGGCGCAAAATATGCCGCAGGCCCACCGCGAAAGTCAGGCCGATCTCGGGCCGCATCTGGATCTGGTTGATGCCGGCCATTTCGTATTCGATCGGATCCTCGACCGTCAGGATGCGCTTGTCCACGGAGTTGATGGTGTGGAGCCACGCATACAGGCTCGTGGATTTACCGGAACCCGTGGGGCCCGTGACCAGCAGGATGCCGTGGGGACGGCGGATCAGGCGCAGCAGCAAATCTTCGTCGTCCTTGAAAAGCCCCAGCCGGTCCATGCCGTACATGCCGCTGGAGCGCATCAGCAAACGCAGGCTCACGCTTTCGCCGTACACCGTGGGCATGGTCGACACGCGCACATCGATTTCCTCGCCCTTCACGCGCAGGCTGATGCGCCCGTCCTGCGGCAGGCGCTTTTCGGCAATGTCCATTCCCGCCATGACCTTGATGCGGCTGATGATGGCCGACTGGAACCGCTTCATCTGCGGCGGCAGCGGCGTCGGATGCAGCACGCCATCGATGCGGTAGCGGATGCGCAGGTCGTTTTCCATGGGCTCGATATGGATGTCCGTGCCGCGGTCGTGATGGGCCTCCCAGATGACCTGGTTCACGAACTTCACGACACTGGCATCCTGGTCCAGATTGCTGAGATCGCCAACCGAGGGCCCCAAATCTTCATCCAAATCGAGCTGGTTTCCGGCGATCAGCCGGTCCAGCGTGTCGGCGCCCACGCCATAGAACTTCTTGGCGGCCTTTTCGATGTCGGCGGCGGGACTCAGCGCGAACTTCACCCGCAACCCGGAAGCCAGGCGGAGGGCATCGGCCAGGCCGGGCCGGAACGGCTCGCTGGTGGCCACGCGCAGGGCTCCATTCTCGATGGCAATGGGAATGACGTTGTATTGGAAAACCGCCTTGGTGGGCACCTTCTCCAGGATTTCCCCCGCAATGGGCTTCTCCCCCACCCGCACATAGGGAACGCGAAGCGCCTTGGCCAGCGCGGCCAGAAACACGTCCTCGCGGGCGTAGTCCGACGCCACCACGGCCGCCGAAAGCACGCCGTCGTTTTCCCGCTGCTTGATCACCAGCTCCTCGATCTGCGAGGGCGTGAACAGCCCCGTGGCTTCGAGGAGGGCGGTCAGTCGATTGGATGCGGCGACGGTCATGTGGCCTTTACAGTGGTTTCTCGGCCCGCGCTTCGGCCAATTGCTCCAGCGCACGGGCCAGGGCCTTCTGCACCGCCGCCAGTTCCGCCGTGATCCGGTCCATCCGCTCGGCATTCGAAATGCGCACCTGCTCCAGGAAGGCACGGCGCTCCTGCAGAGCCTCCTTCTCGCCCACCAGCCGGTCAATCTGCTCGTTGGCCATGGCCAGCGCCGAATCCAGCTGCCGGATCACCGCCTGGGGATCCTCTTCTTCCTGGGACGCCGGGGAGGCCCCCGCCCCGACCGGCGCCTCCGGCGTCGTCGAATCGGGAATCGGCACCTGCACGGGGCGCCCGCAACTGGCACAGGGAACCATCAGGCCGGCCCCGGCCGTTTCAATGGCCATGCTTTTGGCGCAATAGGGACATTCAAACAGAATGTCCCCCTCGCGCACTTCCGTATCGTCCGGGGGCGGAGTCCATTCATCGCTCATGGGGTCTCTCCTGTTGGCGTTTCTTCGGAAGGGGCGGCAAACATCGAAGGCTTGTTTTCCTCCTTGGCTTCCGGACGGGTCCCAAACAAGGCGCTTTTCTTCTTGGATTTTTTCGCCGGAGGCTCTTCCGGTTCTGGCCCGGCGACCGGGGCCACGGACGGATCAAACACAAAAGGCGCCGTGGGGGTGGGCTCGGCCGGGGCGGGTAAGGGACCGGCGGAGGAGAGCGTCCGGGAGGCGTCCGTCGCCCCTTCGCCTCCCCCTGTCACCGCCTGACCGCTCATCACTCGCTCCACTTCACGGCCAAAGGCTTCCGGATCCTTCGCCTCGGGGGCGGGCTTGACCATGTCCGCCGCGGGCTCGATCAGGGCCACGGGCGGGGCCGAGGCGGGAGTGCCGCCATGCGGCTTGACCTGCGGGCGGAGGCGGTCGTTCTTTTCCTCCTTTTTCATCTCGCGCAGCTTGGCGGGCGAAAACGGCGCCAGCGAACTGTCCGACCAGCCGCGGTACCAATCCTCCGCCGCCACGTTCGAAGACTTGTGCAACCTCTCCGTCTCCACCCGGGCCTCGTCCGGTGTCATCAGCACATACGGCGTGATGAGCACCAGCAATTCCGTGCGTTTGCGCGTCTTGTCTTCGCTGCGGAACAAGGCCCCCAGCAACGGAATGTTCCCCAGGATCGGCACCCGCGTGTTGAGGGACTGGTAATCCGTCTGGACCAGCCCGCCCAACACGATCGTGGAACGGCTCGGCACGGAAATGGAGGCCGTCATTTCTCGCTTGTTGATCGAGGTCATCGTGCCGCTGTTGCCCACGTCCACCGGCTCGCCCAGCGTGTCCGCCGATTGCGTGATCTCCAGCGTGACATAGCGGGAGGGATTGATCCGCGGCTTCACCTTCAACTGGATGCCCACGTCCTTGTACTCGTAGTCCGACTGGATGGTCCCGCCGGATGTCGTGTCCCCCGTGCGGATCGGAATCTGCTGGCCGCTCATGATGCTGGCCTCGGTGTTGTCGGTCGTCAGGATCACCGGCGTGGCCAATACGCGGCCTTCGCCCGAAGACGCCACCATTTCCAGCACCATGTCCATGTTCAGATCGGCAAACGTGAAGAAATAGTTCAGGCCCGAGCCGCCGCCAAACGCGCGCGTGACCGTGTCGCCCGCCACCGTGGTGAAACTGTTCTTGCCGAAGTTGCCGCCCCACGAGGCCACCGGCTCGCGCACGCTGACCCCGCCATTGGCGCCGGCCGTGCGCTGGCTGTAGGCCGTCATGGATTTCTGCAGCCAGTTCACGCCATAGGCGGTGTTGTTGTTGAGGTTCACCTCGAGGATGACCGCCTCGATCAGCACCTGCGCCAGCATGATGTCCACCTTCTTGATGATCTCCTGCAACGCGGCAATGTCCCCCTTGGTGCCCATCAGCATCAGCGTGTTCGTTCGCTTGTCGGCCAGAATCTTCGTGTTGGAGGAGAGTTGCCCGATCTTGCTGACCGCCTCTTCGCCCGCGGCCTGCCGCACGCGGTCCGTGGCCGCCGCACGAGCCCGCACCAGGTCTTCAAGGGCCTTGGCGCGCGTATCCGCGGCGGCCTCCGAATCCTCGCCCGTCTTCGCGGCTCCCTCATCCTTGTCGGACTGGGCCGCACCAATGAAGTCGTTCAGGAGGGTCGACATTTCCTCGGCATCCGCAAACTCCAGAGCGATCACCTGCACGATCACTTCCGGATCGACCGGACGGTCCAGCACCGCCACGATCTTGTCGAAAAACACGAAATTGGAGGGGCGCGAAATCACGATGATGATATTGGTGCGCTCATCGGCCAGCACCTTCACCTTGCCCTGCACAATGCCGCGCTCGGCCATCGCCGCCTCCAGGGCCGCCGCCGTGTCGGCGGCAGGAGTTTCGGGAGCGGCCACCGGCTGGCGGGCGCGGATCATGTTGGGAGCGGCTGCCCTTCGCGCGGCGGCGGCAGCGGCGGCGGCCGCCGCCCCCCCCGCTTGCGCCACCTGGGCCACTTCTTCCTTCTTTTCTCCCTGGCTATCGCTCACCAATTCGTTGAGACGCGCCGCAATTTCAGAAGCCTTGGCATGCTGGATTTCGTAGACACGGGTTTCAATGCGCGTTTCCGTGGGCTGGTCCACCATGGAAAGGATCTCGTCGATGCGCCGGAGATTGGCGGAGGTTTCCGTGACAAGCAGACTGTTGATGCGGTCAAACCGCTGGACCTTGCCATAGCCATGCAGCATCGCCTGCACCATGTTCACCGCATCTTCCAGCTCGAGGTACTTCAAGGCAATCAACTGGCTGACCAGCGCATCGCTTTCCGGATGCCCCCCCTCGGGAACCTCCTTCTGGATCGCAAGGCCCTCCGTCGTGGCATTGGCAATGGGCACTACGCGATAAAAGCGGCTTCCCAGCGGCACCAGCGCCAGGTTGTTCATCGAAAGCAGGCTGTCCATCGCCTGGATCATCTCCGAACGGGTCAGCTTCGCCACCTTGGCCTTGAAGGTGAAGGTGGCATTCACGCCCGGCGCCTTGATCATGGTGCGGCCCGTCAGCTTGGAATACTCGTCCAGGAATTGATCAATCGGCGCATCCTGAAACTTCGGCGTAAAACCCATGTCGCCATCCTCGGACGAGGAATCGGGGCTGGCACCCAGATCCGCCGAAACGTCCGCAGGCGCTTCCGGAGCGGCCTTTTCGGCGGCGGCCGCCGCCCGGGCTTCCCGCAGTTGCTGGATGCGCGCGCGCGCCGCGTCCGCCGGCGTGGGAAGCGGATCCTGGGCCAACACAGGCACCGGCGCGGAGGCCAGCGAAAAGGCGACAGCCAGCAGCCACGTCAGGCCACGGGCGGGAATTGAAAGGCGGGTGGACATCATGGTCGTTCCATTAGGGTTGTGCCACTTCCTCCACCGGCGCGGGGCTGGCGGGCTCAGGCTTGCTCTCCGTGGCGCCGGGCTCCCGGCGATACGCATAATCCATTGCAAAAGTTCCTCTCAGCCGCCCCTCTGGCCTCCCCTGCCCTCCGGCCGGTTGAACCGACAGCTGGCGCACGTCCGACACCACGCCTTGCGATTGCTGGGCATACAGAAAATTCACCAGAGCCGCCAGATCGCCTTCCCAATCACAGGCGATCGAGGTTTCGTACAAGTCCCCCTCCTGCCGCTCGGGATTCGCCTCCCGCCGCGTCAGCACCAGTCCCTGCTGCCCCACCATTTTCTCCAGCGACAGCATCAGCTCCGCCTCCGCCTTCTTGCCCACGGCAAACGACGGCAAGCCCTGGCGGAATTCCCCCAAACGTGCCTCCACGCTCTCCCGGCTGTCCAGCAACTGCTGCGCCGTTTCCTGCCGCGAATGCAAGTCCTCCCGTTGTGCGCGGAACTCCCCCCACTCCTTCAGCTTCGGCTCCAGCGCCAGATAGGTCACCGCCAAGAGCACCACCGCCAGCGTGGCAAACAGCAAGTTCAATTCCCGGGCCGCCATTTTCACGATTTATCCTCCCCGCCCGTTCCCGGCAGGCGAATCGTGACCCCGAACTGGGACCGCGCCCCCTGTGGCGTGTTGCGTGTACTGACGCCCTCGGATTTCACCTCGGGAAAGAGCTCCGTTTTCTCCAGCGACTGGATAAATCCATACACTTTGTCCGGCGAGTCCGCCTCCCCACGCAACACCAACGAAACGCCCTTGCGGTACACAAAGGAAGTCAAATCCACCCCCGGAGGCAGCGCCTCCGACAGCACTCGCAGGCACTCCAGCGCCGAATAGGTCCTGTCCGCATATTGGGATAACTCCAGAACCTTGGCGCGCAGCCGCCGGATTTCCTTCGCCGGCTTTTCCATGGCTTCAACCTGCGCCTGCAATGTGGCCATTCGGTTGCGCTGCACATTCAATAGCGTCCAGAAAATCCCGATGGAAAGCACCCAGGCCGTCAGGAAAACCGTCGCCGCGCGCAACAGCTTGCGCCTCGTCCGACGGGCCAGATCCGCCGCGCGCCACTCCTCCGGCGCCAAATCCATCGACAACAGGCGTGCCGGTTCCGCCAAACGCCGGGCCACCCCTTCCGTCGACAGCGGCAGGTTTTCCAACCCATGCGTGAACAGCGCCTCCAGCCCAAGGGCCTGCTGGAGAGGCCCTGCCCAGTCCACCGCCATCTCGGCCGCATGAAACACATGCAGGGTCAACACGCCCGATCCACCCCACTCTGTTTCCAGCGCCGTCAACGAATACGTCATTTCTTCCGCGCACTCGCCCAGCCACTCCTCGCGGGCCGCCGTATTCCCGTCCGCGGGCGGCAGTGGCAGCGACCGAAATAGCAAGGGCATGCCATCGCGCGCCACCACCATGTCGAGACCGGACAGGGCCGCACGCAGGAAAACCTGGGATCCATGAGAGGGCACATGCCCCCCATGCTTCAATCCCCACCACCAACCCAGTGCCTCCACGTCCACGACATCGGGAGGGGCTCCCACCTCCTGGAACGGATGCCCCGCCGCATCGATCACCTCGCGACGCACGGCAGCCATCGCCACCAGCGACGAAGTTCCCGAGGCATCCAGCACTTCCGCCCCCAAGGCCATCGTTTCCACCGGAAAGGGCGAGAAGCGATCCGTCTGCAGTTCAGCCATGCCGCGCAATTCCACCGCATCCGTGCTTGGCAGCAATGCCACGCGCAACAAAACCCGGTCCGTCGGGAGCGCCACGGCAATCAAACCCTTGAAATGCCGGAGATAGGGACGAAGCGCGGAAACCGACACGGCCTCCCCGCCTTCCGGGACCGGCAACGAAGCCGCTCCCTGGTCGGCAACTTCCCATGACTCCTTCATGCGCCGCAAGACCGTCCATTCCAGACGGTTCTGCTGCACATAAATACCCGTGATCCACGAAGTCGCCATTCCTGAAGGTTCCTATTCCACTACCATTTTTCATTCTATCTGCCCCCCCCGTTCCAAGCAACCCGATTCCACAGGACAAACCCATCTATCCATTTTCCTCTTTTGTTGCCTCCAAATCCAGCGATCCCCTCACTCTTGGCAATTAACTAGTTATTATAATAGATAGTCATTTCTGCCGGGTCCTCCTCGGTAGAAAACCCGGATATTCAGAATTGCCAATCCACCCCTTCTTCCCGCACACTGGACAACGGTATGTACAGATTGGTTTTTTTATCCGGACGCAATCAGGGCAAACGCCTCGTGGTCCGCCAAGCCGTCACGCTGGTGGGTCAGGATGCCGAGTGCCATCTGTTGCTACCCGACGACCCCCTCCTCTCCGCCCGGCATGCCCGGTTCGAGGAAAAACAGTCGGGGGTCTATCTGACCAGCCTCTCTCCCTCGATCCCCGTCCAGCGCAACGGCGAGCCCGTTCTGAATACCCTTCGCCTCTCCCACAACGACTTGCTGGTTATCGGGCAAACCCAGGTTCAGTTCCAGGACATCATTCCTCCACACAAGCGGTTTCGCCCCTCCCATGGATTTCTCCAACCCATCACGGTTCTCATGATTCTGGCCATTCTGGCCCTGGAGGCCGGACTTCTGGCGTTTCTGGTCAACTGGCCCCAACATCTGATTCGCCCGGAAACCGAGCGCCAAGACATTGCCCGCGCGGAAGAAATCCGGGCCCTCCTTGATGCGGAAAAGAACGCCGAGACGGGAACCGTCGCCCAAGCCGACACCCCGGCTTCCGTGGTGGCCTTGCCCGGCACCAGCTCCGCCGCAGCCCCCTCCCCGGAAGTCAGCGCCGCCTCGGAACCCATGATCAAGGTGATGAAGGAGGCGGACTTCGTTCCCGCTGACACCAATACGTTTGTTTCCGAGCTTCCCCCCGTCTCCGTGGCCGATCCCCGCATCGAGAAAGCACAGCGCCAACTGGCCGAGGCCGTCTCCGCTGCCCAGTTCGCCGACTACTCCAAAGCCTTTCGCCTGCTGAACCAAATCCACCAGACGACTCCCGGATTCATCCCCGCCCTTGTGGAGCATGCCCGTCTCTCAGAAACCCGCGGCGACCTCGATTCCGCCCAGCAACGCTGGACTCAAATCCTCGGCATCGCACCCGCCAACTCCCCCTTCCGCACCTTGGCCACCCAGGAGCGCCAACGTCTCGCCAACCTGCAGGCGCTTCAAACCCAAATCCTCCGCTCGACGGAAACTCCAGACCTTTCCTCCATGCCTCGCCACCTCCGCATCGTGAACCCCGACGTGCAGAAAATGCCCGCCGACACCGACATCGCAGAAATGCGCATCCTGAACGCCACGGTGGAAATGCCCCCCGACGCTCCGCTCTTCAAAGACGCCCTCGTGCAGGTCTTTGTCACCTTCTACGACATCGGAACCGATGGAACCATCCGCCCCTCCCGCGCCATCACCCCACCCTCCCCCATCGTTCTGGGCACTTTTGCCGACCGCCGCAGTTCCCCCCTTCAAATCACCTACGTCATTCCCCGCGGCCTGCGCGCACAAGAGGAACGGCAGGTCGGCGGCCCCACCTCCTACTACGGCTACACCCTCCACCTCTTCGCCGGCCAGATCCTCCAAGACGCCGTCGCCAAACCCAAAAAACTCCTCGACCTGCCCATTCGCTTCCCCGCGCAAGGCCCCTAAGGCGGCAATCGACGACCGATTCCGGTTCCGCTCTGGATCCGGGCACGCGGCAAGAGAGTTCAAAACTGAAGCAGATGGATCCTTGCCAGCGCCGCCGCCCCACCCGGGATCCCCGGTTGCAACGCCAATGCCCGGCGCACACACGGCTCGGCCTCCGCATAGCGCCCGAGTTCGGCGTAGACCATGCCCAAGTTGTACCACATCCATCCCGTGTCCGGACTTTCCGAGACCGCTGCTTGGCAATGGGGTAAGGCTTCTTCCATTCTTCCCGCCTGCATCAGCAGTTGCCCCAGATTGCCCTGCGCTTCCGCATAGCGGGGACGCTGTCGCAAGGCTTCCTGAAAGGCCATCTCCGCCTCCGGAATCCGACCCAACGCCATAAGGGCCAGAGCACGGTGGTTGTGAAACGATGCATCCGCCCCTTTCATCCGGATCGCCTGGTCCTGCACCTCCAAGGACTCCTCCGGATGCCCCAACAAGAGCAACGTCCGTCCCCAGTGCGAGCAATAATCGGACCGAGATGGCATCAGCTTGAAAGCCTGATGGATATGGGCGGCCCCCTCTTCCAACCGCCCCCTCTCAACCAGCGTATATCCCAAGCTGTCGTGGGCAAAATGGGAGGTGGGCGCCACATCCACCGCCCGCTGGAACACCGTCAGCGAGTTTCTCCACAAAGGCAACTGCCCATGCGTCCGCACCAGGCACACCATCAAAAGCAGGCCGCACCCGGCCACCACCCCGCGCCGGAGCCAGGGACGGCTGCACCCTTTCTCCAGCGTCCACGCCAAGACGATTCCGATTCCAATCAACGGCAAATACGTCCATCGGTTCGCAATCTGCGCCAGCCCCAAACGAACACCGCGCAGGATCGGCAAGAGCGCCACAAGAAACCATATCCAACCCACAATCCCGTACGGATGCTTGTCCCTCTGCCTCCAGATCACAACGGTCACCAGAATCAACACCGCTAGCGAGGTCAGGGAAAAGGGCCACGATACCGCATCAACCTCCGGATAATAGATGCTCAGATGGATGGGAGCCACCACCTTCGCGACGTATTCCATGATGTTGGGAGGTATCATTCCGAGGCGCGTCATCCACGTGACCGGCGCACCGTCCCCTCGCCCCGTCGTGTGCGTACACAAATTCACCCCCATGAAAACGGCCGCCAGAGCAACCAGTCCCATTTTCTCCCGCAGAAGTGGCTTCCACTCCTCCCAGGCTCCGAACCCCCACATCTTCCGAATCCTCCGCAGAGGCCAAAAATCCAGCAACAGCAAAATAGCGGGCAAAATAATGAGAATCGCCTTCGACATCAACCCCGCCAGCATCGCCGCCAACACCCACGCCATTCTCCGTGCCGAAGGGTTTTCGACATGTCGGACATAGGCCCACAGCGCCAGCATGAAGAACAATCCGCTCAGCACATCCTTCCGCGCCGCAATCCAGGCCACGGCTTCCACCCGCGTAGGATGCCACGCAAACAGCGCCGCCACGAAAAAACTCCTCCACCTCGTCCCCGTCAGCCGGAACAACACCCAATACAAAAGCCCTGCATTGGCCGCATGCAACAGGATATTCGTCCAGTGGTGCCCAAAGGGCCCCGGCCCCCACAGCGCAATGTCGGCCATATAGGAAATCCACAGAAACGGCAGCCACCATTGTTCGAGAACCGTCGTGAACGCCTGGTGCACCCCGCTCCACGTCAGCCCTCCCAACACCATGGGATTTCTCAGTACATACGAATTATCATCCAGATTGATGTATCCAAATCCCCGCGCCTGCCAAAACACGGCCAGCGTGACCACAAAAAGAAACACCCCCAGCCCCGCTTCAACGCGGTTCTCAACAAGTATACGGCGTAATTTTTCTTTCATACAATTTCCACCATATCGCATCGAATGAACCAACCCGAGAACAATCCTTGCAGGGAAGTTCATTGGCACGATAAACAACTGTTCGAATCAAATCAATTTGCATACTGTTTCCACATGACCAAACACCCAGTTCCAACCCCGAAACAGGCGCCCCCTCCCTTCCATCGCTCCAGAACCGGATGGCTGTTGGCGGCGTTGCTGACCGCGGCGCTGGCGATTCGCATCTTGTACGCCATGGAGGTTGTTCAGCGACCGGAATACCGCCAGCTCACATTCGATGCATTCTATCACGACTACTGGGCCAAGGCTTGGGTGACAGGCAACTGGACGCCTCCCGATCCCCAGGCTGACCCCGAAATCGGATCCCATCCGTATTTCCGTCCTCCCGGCTATCCCTTTTTCCTGGCCGCCGTCTACGCCGTATCCTTCTGTTCCACCTGGGCCCCCATGGTCGCGCAAATGGCGCTGGGCCTGTTCAGCGTTCTCCTGGCCTTCCTCCTGGGCCGACGATGGTTCTCCCCTTCGCTGGGCCTGTTGTGGGCGGCCGGGATGGTCGCCACGTGGTCCTTCCCCTACTTCGAGGGCGAATTGCTGGAGCCCTCTCTTCTCGTTTTTCTGGGATTGCTTCTGGTCGCTTCGCTGGCCTGTTGGACCGAAAACAAATACGTTGTCCCCGGCCTCATCGCCGGCTTGATTTTTGGCGCCTATTCTCTGGTTCGGCCCAATGCCCTGCTTCTGGGACCTCTGATTCTGGCTTGGGGATTCTGGGTGGCCAAGACCCACCATTCCTGCCGCCCGTTCTGGAAAGGCGCGCTCGCTTTCACGATGGCCTCGGCCTTGCTCATCCTGCCCTCCACCCTCCGCAACCATCGGATATCCGGCGAATGGGTTCTCGTCTCGGCCAATGGGGGCGTGAATCTATACTGCGGCAACAACCCTTATGCCGATGGCTATAGCCCCGCCGCACCTGAAATCGTCGGCTGGGATTGCTTCGATTATCCCCGACTCTTGCGAACGCTTCCCTCCAAGCCCGGCATGGCCTATACCGCCGCCTCCAAGGAATTCGCCCGTCGGGCATGGACCTACGCGCGAGAACATCCCGCCCGCACCGTGGAATTGTTGATCCAAAAAACCCTCCTGTTCTGGGGGCCCCTTGAAGTCGGCAACAACAAGGACGATGAATTGGAGCGGGCGGATTCAGCGGTGCTTCGAAAAATCCCTCTGACGTTTGCCTTCGCCCATGCCGGCTTCTGGCTGGGACTTGGCGTGATCCTATGGACACGCCGCACCGGACAGCGCGAAAAACATCTGGCGGGATTGCTCGCGGTCTTGGCGCTGGGGCTGTTTGCCACCTATCTTCCCTTCATTGTCGCCGGACGCTATCGGATTCCGATCCTCCCCTTCCTGCTGTTTTTCACGGCAAGGGGCCTCCAGCACCTCTGGGAACTGGCCCGCGAACACAAGTGGAAGCCCCTCGGTGCCTGGTCGGCCACGGGCATCGCCTTGCTTTTCGCCACGCACCAAAATTGGGCAGGCTACTCTCCTGACCGAATCGGCTTCCTCTATGGACGCGGACGGGCCTTCGATCTGAACGGACAACCGGAAATCGCCACCGTGTTTTTCCGGGAGGCAACCGCACAGGATCCCCAATTTGCCCAAAAACTCACCCAAATGGCCCAGATTCTCGTCGACAGGGGCCGGTCCCGGGAAGCGCTCCTCCGCCTGCGCCACGCGCGCATGGGAAATCCCCGCTACAAAAAGGCTGATGAGTTGACCGCTGCCATCTTGGAACAAACAAGCAGCACGCCAGAAGCCAAGGCCGCATCGCTCGACCCCACGGTCTTGCCCTGAATGGACTTCCCCCACGGCCCCTCAGCTTCCCTCTCCCTATCCATCTGTGTCCATCGGTGTCCATCCGTGGTTCAAAGATTCTGCGATCATGAACCGCAATGGAGCAAGCCGTCCCGGTGATCTGCAGACGTACATGAAAATACAAACAAAAAAGAGCGGCCTTTCGGCCGCTCTTTCGGTTCATCCTTGAAGAAGGATTACTTGCGGATCTTGCGACGCAAGACCATCGCCAAGGCGCCCAAGCCCAACAGGCTCATCGTCGCCGGCTCGGGAACGGCCGCCGTCGTCGAGAACGTCGCGGTGTAGTTCGCCGGGGCGCTGTTGTTGTTGTCATACTGCCAATAGTTGTTGGCCGAATTGCCATCGTCGGTTCCCTGAACGCGGCCATAGATTTCCAGCGTATAGGTCGTGCTCGGGAGCAGGCCGGCGTAATCCAAAATGTCAATGGTCATGCCCGTGGCGCCCCAGCTCTGGTTGCCGCTACCGATGTCCGACAGCCAGTTGCCCGCCACCGGGGTGAAGGTCGGGGTTCCCGGACGCGTGCCCGTGTAAACCGTGTAAAAATAACCAACGGCATTCACGTCCGAAGCACCGTTCTTGAAGGTGTTCACGCTGAAGGCGCTCCAGACCAAGCTATCCGTGGTCAGGTCGAACGAACCCAGGTTGGAACCATCGAAGGCGGCCAACGTCGTGGGAGTTCCATCCAGCGTCACAGAGGTGAACCCACCATCCGCTGCCCAAAGACCCCAGGCACCAAACGAAGCGCCGGCCATCATCGCCACCGCCGCAAATACCATCAATTTCTTCATCATCGCTCCTTGTTGTTTTCTTCTTCTTTTAAATCCACACGTGTCTCTTTCCTTGACACTGTCGCGAATATGAACCGTTCAAAAAAAGGGGTCAAGGTTTTTTGCCCATTTTTTTTGTTATTTTCTGATTACGATCCGCCAAGAAAACAAGCCCGTTTTCCACCGGTGGAAAATAGTTTTCCACAGTGTGGAAAACCCCAAAAAACAACCTGTTTTTACTTTGAATTCCAAAACAAAAAGGGCGGCCTCTCGGCCGCCCTTTCGCGGAACGCGGTTCGCCTAGCGGATCTTGTTCGCGGCCCGGCGGGCCTTGATGATCTGCTCGGTCAGGCCAAAAGGAACGGCCTCGTAATGCTCGAACTGCATCGTGAATCCGGCTCGTCCCTGGCTCATGCTGCGCAGCGCCGTGGCATAGCCAAACATTTCCCCGAGGGGCACCATGCCGCGGATGAGCTTCTGCGAGCCCTTTTCATCCATGGTCTCGATGCGGCCGCGCCGTTGGCAAACGCTTCCGGTGGCACCGCCCATGAATTCCTCCGGCGTCGACACTTCCACCGACATCACCGGCTCCAGGATGATCGGATTTCCCTTCATGAACAGCTCCTTGAATCCGGCACGGCCGGCTTCCTGGAACGCGAAGTCGGAGGAATCCACATCGTGGTACGACCCGTCGTAGAGCACCACGCGCAAATCCACCACGGGATACCCCGCGTACGGCCCGCTCGTCATGGCCTTCACCACGCCCTTTTCGACCGAAGGAATGAAGTTGGCCGGAATGCGGCCGCCCACCACCTCGTTGACAAACTCGAAGCCTTCTCCAGCCTTGAGGGGTTCCAGCCGCAGGCAAACGTGCGCGTACTGGCCACGGCCACCGCTTTGCTTCACGTGCTTGTATTGCCCTTCGGCAGGCCGCGTCATCGTCTCGCGGTAGGCCACTTCCGGACGGCCCACCTTGGCCGCCACGTTGAATTCGCGCTTCAACCGGTCCACGATGATTTCCAGATGCAGCTCGCCCATGCCGGAGATGATCGTCTCGCTGGTCTCCGGATCAAACCCCACCGTGAAGGTCGGATCTTCTTCGGCCAGCTTGTGGAGCGCGGCCGACAGCTTGTCGTTGTCCGCCCCCGTGTCCGGAGCAATCGAAATCGAAACCACCGGGGCCGGGAACTCGATCGACATGAGCTGGATCGGATGGTCTTCGGCGCAAATGGTGTCGCCCGTGCGGGTGTTCGCCAACCCCACCACCGCCACGATGTCGCCTGTTTGCGCGGTATCCAGGTTGGTGGAATGGTTCGCATGCATGCGCAGGATGCGTCCGATGCGCTGGCTCTTGTCGATCGTGCTGTTCAGCACGTTCTGGCCCGAAGTCAGCGTGCCGGAATAGATGCGGATATACGTCAGCTTGCCCGCATGCTTGTCCGCCACAATCTTAAACGCCAGCGCGCTGAACGGCGAATCATCCGTCGGCTCGCGCTTGACGGGTTCGGCACCCTCCTCCATCACGGCGGAAATGATCGGCGGGATCTCGTTGGGCGCGGGCAGCAAGTTCACCACGCCATCCAGCAGGTGCTGGACACCCTTGTTCTTGAACGCCGCGCCGCAATACACCGGCACGATCTTGCGGGCGATGGTCGCCTGCCGGAGGATTCCCCAGATTTCCTCTTCGCTCAGGTCTCCCTCCGTGAAGAACTTCTCCATCAAGGCGTCGTTCTGCTCGGCGCACTTCTCCACCAGATTCGTCCGCCACTTCTTGGCTTTCTCCAGCTTTTCAGCGGGAATTTCAGCCTCGCGGAATTCGGTGCTTTCGGGGTCATCGAAGTAGATGGCCTTCATTTTGACCAGGTCGATCACGCCCTGGAAGGTCTCCGCCTTTCCAATCGGCACCACCACGGGAACCGCATTGCAGCCGAGTTCCTCCTGGATTTCCTCCAGAACGCCAAAGAAATCCGCGCCCGTACGGTCCATCTTGTTCACGAAGGCCAGCTTGGGCACTTCGTATTTTTCGGACTGCAACCACACCTTTTCGGACTGGGGCTGCACACCGCCCACGGCGCAGAACAAGGCCACGGCACCATCCAGCACGCGCAGCGAACGCTCCACTTCCACCGTGAAGTCCACATGGCCGGGGGTGTCGATCAGCGTGACCAGATGCCCCTTCCAGCTCAGGGTCGTCGCCGCGCTCTGGATCGTGATTCCGCGCTCGCGCTCCTGGACCATGAAGTCCATCGTCGCCGCGCCGTCGTGCACTTCTCCGAGCTTATGCGTCTTGCCGGCATAGAACAGGATGCGCTCCGACACCGTTGTCTTTCCGGCGTCGATGTGGGCCATGATGCCGATGTTGCGGATCTTTGAAATGGGGGTTTCTCTTGCCATGATGTCTGTCCTCCTAAATAAACCGAAACCCCCGGTTGCCTTGGAAATCGGCGCCGGGGGGGCTCGATCAAACGGGGGCGGATGATGAGGCATGGGCCCGATTAACGCAACCAAAAAATGAAGAAAAAACGAGCCGAAAAGAATGAAAGCCTCGGTGATGCGTTCCCGCCCGGCCTCGACTCCGGCGCGGTGAAGCTTTTACGGCACCATCGGCTTGCCGTCTTGCACCAGCCGGTAGTACCGCTGCTGGGCCGCCCCCACGCGGTCTTTCACCACGATGGGCTCGCCCGAGACAACGGCCCGGACGTTGGTGGCATCGGGGAGAACATTCCAGCGGGCTTTCGCCCCGCGCGCATCAGTGTACATGACGCTGTAGTACATGCCCTTCACGCCAATCCACGACAAGGAGACTTCCCCGCCGGACCGTGCCACCGTGAGCGTGGTTTCACGGATGGGCTGCAACTCTTCGTGAATGGTCTTGCATCCGGAGAGCCCCCCCATCCAGAGGCAGCCCAGCACAAGGCATATCCCCCACCTCCGCTGGCCATGACATTGCATGATCTTTGCGGGCAAACAACTACGGGGCAGGCGTATTGACCACGTCGCCCTCAAAGACCGTCACGGGCTGAATCGGGGCTTGAGCATCCGATGTCCGGCTGTGGCGGGAGCGAGTAAAATACTTGAAGAAACCGGGAGCCGGGTCCTTCACGGGAGCCTTTGCATCGTACCAGCTCTCCTTCTTGGCGGCCTCGGCTTCTTCGGCCTTCAGGTTCGTCAGCGTCAAATTGTAGCGGCCCGCAAACCAGCGCCAATCAGCCGGAGTAAACGGCAGATAACGGCCAATGCCATTCACCAGCGCGTAGGTGTCCAGCTCCGCCACCTGCGTGGACTTCGCGCACCAGGCCCCGATCGACCGCAGGTCGGCAGGCAACAGGGCATCGTCGCCCAGGAAAATGGTGCGGGCCGGATACGACTGCAGGAACGCGCCGCTGCGATAGTCTTCGAGGGAGAGCGGCATCCACTCGTAGCCATTCCACACATGCAGCACCGGCACCTTGCCCGATCCCTGGTAGCTCACCAGCACGGTGGGATAGCGCCGCGCCACGTCAAAGGCAACCTGCATCACGGAATAACGCGAAGGGGTCACCAGCAACACGGCATCCTCCTGGGCAACCGCCGGCGAAACCGCCACGCCGCCCAACGCCACAACAAACACAGCCAAAATCCACAAAATCCGCTTCATATCTGTCTCCTCCAAGTTGTCTAAAATCCCCCGCATTACACCAGCCACCGGGCAAAAATGCAAGCCTCTCGCATTTCCAGTGTTTTCGCAGGCTCAGGGCGGCTCGATGAAGTGAGTGCCATCCTGACTGACCCAAATCGTATAATAATAGGCCTGTCCCGGAGTAAGCGGCTCATGGGTGAAAGAGGTGGCCGAACCGCTATACACCACCTCCCCATCATTCGTGGTGGCGGGATAATTCGTGGCGGCACAACGCACCAGGACGTTGCTGGTCTGAAGCCCGCACAGCACCGGATTGGGCCAGCGAAGCACAATGGAATTCGTCAGCGCCACGGCCCGGAAAGTGAAAAATTGCTGCCGGTTGGTCTGGATGAGGGAGGCCGCAACCGCGTACCATCCCAGCGCCAAGCGTTGCCGGCCGGCCGCATTCAGATGCCAGTCTTCCCCGGAGGGACTCACGGCATAGCCGGCATACATGCGCTGGTTGGTTTGGGAACCGGAAACATAGGTCTGCTGAACATTCTGCGGGCTCCATGCCTGCATGTCGGCCACGTCGAAAAGCAACTTGCCGTTGGCAGCGCAATACGAGCGAACCGCCCGGTTGTAGCCATTCCGGGCATTGTTCTCACTGTCGGCCAACCCGGTCAGGGGAAGGGTGGTGTACACAAACCGGACATCCGGAAAACGCTCCTCCAACCGGGCCATGGTTTGGCAATAGGCCGATGAATTGGCATCCGGATCGATCCAGCAGAACTTGTCCATGGCCACATCCACCTTGTTCGAACCCCAGCCCGACCGCACCAAGGAATTGCTGAAGCAAACCAGCTTGTTCTGCCAGCCGGGATTGCCCCGCTGGCATTCATAGATGGATCCTGGCATCGTGGAGACGGGAGCGGCGCTTGCCCGATAATCCGATCCGCCCTCCGCCCCCGCCGTGCCCACATCGCTGCGGACCTGCAACGGATACCTCGTTGGATTCGACGCATGCAGCGCCGCCATGCCTTCCACCATGTTGCCCCCCACGGAGGCATGCGTAAAAAGCCACTTTTGAGTGGCGATTTGCGAAGAGTAAGCCGCCGGCAAACTGGAGGCCGCCGCCACATGGGAATGGTTGATCGTGGCCGCCCATCCCGTCGGCACCGCAAGCCACAGGATGACCCCGCCACACCCAAGCCATTTCACTCGCACCCTCTCCTCGCCTTCAGAAACCGATATCCGCATTCACCCCTCCTCCATCCGGATCTGAAGAAAAAATCCCTCTCACGGAGATCACAGAGCCCACACAGAGAAACTCCATTTCCTCCGTGCCCTCTGCGAGAGAAATCTTCAGCTGCTTCCATAGTTCTGATTCACTCGGCTGCGGCTTCGTTGCGCTGTGAAGTGTCCGCCACATTGCCTCCAGACGCGGACGGCTCAAGGGAGCCGTCCGGCCTCGCGGGCCTACTGCCCCATCCAACGAGTGGGCAACCGGTAGAAGTTGGTCGGCGAATAGGTCCACGTCCACGTGTTGCCGATGCCGCCATTGCGGGAAACGATCACGATCACGTCATTGGGCCTGAAGTGGCCCCAAGGCACCGCGCCGTTGTTACTGACAAAACGC
>CAYNHA010000148.1:0-6731 GCA_964397035.1 uncultured Verrucomicrobiota bacterium | reverse complement strand
AGGTTCCGAGCGTGGTCCTGACCAGCTCCACGCTGGCCGTGGGCGGGCGGCTGGAATATTTCCGCGACCGGATCGGGGCGGGCGAGGATTGTTCGATGCTCTGTCTGGGTTCTCCCTTTGACCACGCCCGGCAGATGCGCCTGCATGTGGCCACCAATGCGCCGGATCCCAAAGACAAGGAAGCCTTCGCGGAGGCCGTGGCCAAGGGCGTGCTTCGCTGGTCGCTGAAGACGAACGGGCGGGCCTTTGCCCTGTTCACCAGCGACGAGCTTCTCAAGCGGACGGCCGACACCTTGCGTGCGCCTCTGGAAGAAGCGGGGCTGACCCTGTTGGCGCAGGGCGGGGGACTGACGCGGCGCTCCATGCTGGAGAATTTCCGGAAGAACACGGGATTTGTGCTGTTTGGGCTGGATAGTTTTTGGATGGGGGTGGATGTGCGCGGCGAAGCCCTGAGCAACGTGATCCTGACGCGCCTGCCGTTTGCGGTGCCGGACCATCCCGTGGTGGCGGCGCGGATGAAGCGAATCAAGGAAAAGGGAGGCGACCCGTTCAAGGAGTATTCGCTTCCTGAAGCCGTGCTGAAGTTTCGGCAGGGGTTTGGCCGCCTCATTCGCTCGCAGACGGACGAAGGAATCGTGGTGGTGCTGGATTCGCGGCTGGTGAACAAGTGGTACGGAAGGATATTTCTTCGATCCTTGCCGGAGTGTCCCGTCGACACGTTTGAATTGTAGGCTGTCCGCAGACTGCTATGATGCCGGACATGTCGAGGGAAGAACAACCGGATGGAGTCCGCCCCTGCGCTTGGCGCAGAGGGGTGTTTCTGTCGCTCCCGTTTGTTTTGATGGCGTATGTGCTGTGGATCGGACAGGGGTTGGCCTGGAACAACCAGTTTGGCCGCTATTGGTTTTATCTGGCCCCGTGGTGGACGTCCACCACCATGAAATACGTGGCCTTGTCCGGAATGCTGTCGGCGTTGTTTTTCTGGGGAGGAGAACGAATCCACCGCTGGGTGCCTTGGGGCCTTGCGCTCCTGCTGCTGGGCAGCCAGTGGGTATTTGCGTTGTCCGCATGGAGCGCCTTGCGTGGCGCCGTGCCGTGGGGATTCGACCATCCCTCGTTTATGTTTCGCCTGAAGGAATTTGGTGATTTGTTTCCCTTTGCACTGGGAGGCTACAATCCGTGGTGGAATGCCGGTACGGAGCATTTTGTCGGTGTGACGAGCGGCGCACATGGCTTCGGCATGCTGATTTTGCCGCTTCTCCAGATCTGGGACCCCCACGTGTTTTATGGGGCCGCCATTCTGTTCTGGTTTGTGTTTGTGTTTCCCTGGATGGGAGTGGCTGCTGTCCGTGCGGCCGGGGCAGGAATGACGGGTGCCTTGTTTGCCGGGCTGTTGATTTGCGGGGCCAGCCGAGGCATTTTCCTGTGGATGTGGCACTTTGGGACGATGGGGGCGATGACCTCGGCCATGATGGCTCTTCCCGTGGTGACATTGGGGTATCGGCTGGCGGTGCTTCGGCGGGGAAGCTGGGGCACGGCGCTCCTGCTGGCATTGGCGGCCTGGCTGATGTGCCTGTGGACGCCGGGCGTTTTCATTGGCGCGGGAGTGGGACTTGGCTGGCTTTGCAGTTTTCGAGACTGGTCGTGGAGGTCGAACCGGTGGCTTTTTGCGGCCGGAGCGCTGGCGCTTCTGTTGCTGACGCCGTGGATCTGGGTCACGCTCTTTCCCTGCCACAACGTGGTGGAATATGTGGGTACGGAAATGCAGCGCCCGGGTTGGGCCACCATGGCATGGAACGGGCTGGGGCGCCTCTTGTGCACGGTGCAGGAAATGCAGCCGATGCTGCCTTTTTTCGGACTGGTTGGCACTCTCTTGCTGGTGCCGCGCGAGTTGCGGCGCTGGATGGTGCCGCTGATCCTGGTGCTGGCGGCCATCACGGGGTGGAGCCGCGAGTGGAAGCCGTTGTCGCAGATGGACCGCATGGCGATTCCTCTGGCCGTGGTGCTGGTGTTTCCCGCGTCGCTGCTGTGCGGACGTTTGTTCAGCCGCGAGGAGCCCCGGTGCGAGGAGGGTCGCCAACGGTGGCTGTGGGCGGTGGCGCGAGGAATTGTTCTGGGGACGCTGCTGATGGGTTTTCGCGTGACCCAAATGCACTACGCCAATCAAGGGCCAGCGCCCATGCGAATGCTCTCGCCGGAAATGAAAGAGTTTGTGAAGTGGATTCGGGCGGATGTTCCCCGGGAGGGGCGCCTGGGGTTCGCCGGGAAGGCGGTTCATTTCTATGGCGGAGGCAACATCGCCTATCTTCCTGTCTTGACGGGGCGCGAAATGATGGCTGACGATTACTATGGATTTCCGCGCGGAACGATTGAATACAATTATCCGCCGCAAGCCTACCGCAAGGAACTGGGCTCCTATCTTTTCTTTTCTCGTGCCTATGGAATCACGCATTGGGTGGCCGCCATGCCGGATGCGAAGGAGTTTCTGTCCGCGCATCCCGAACAGTTCGAGCGGGTGAAAACAATGGTGATGATGGAGCACACCAACGAAATCTTTCGGGTGAAAGATCCGGGAACGGTCTCGCGTTTCTGGGAAGGCGCGGGATGCGTCCAAGCGAAGGAAAATAAACTCGTCGTGATTCCCGATGATCCTGCGGCGGCGCGAGTCGTGATCCGCTACAACTGGAGAGACGGACTTGTCTGCCGCACGCCCGGCGCGACGATCGAGTCCTTTGCGGTGGACAGCAACCTGAACTTCATTGCGGTTCATCCGGGCGGGAATGCACAGGTGCTGATTGGCTATCGTCCCCATGCCGCGCCCGTGAAACCCAATTTCGACGGACATTTCCACCATTGAGAGTGGCCTGCGATGAATGAAATTCAACAAAAGCGGTGGTCGTTGCCGGATCGACTTGCGGTGATGCTGCTTATGCTGGGCGCGCTGCTGAGGATGGCGGGGGCCTGGGTGGGGCGATGCCTCGTGGAGCCCGACCCGGGCGTGGTGGCGCTGATGGCTCGCCACATGGCGGAGCTGAAAGAATTTCCAATCTTCTTCTATGGACAAGCCTACATGGGCAGCCTCGAGCCGATGGCCAGCGCATGGATGGTTCGCTTGCTGGGGTCGAATGGATTTGCCGTCAACCTCGGCCCGGTGATCTTTGCGGTCATGGCGCTGGTCTTCCTGTGGCGCTGGGCACGCGATGCCGCGGGCCCATGGGGAGGGGTTGCCGCCGTGTTGACGGGTCTGTTCGGCCCCTTAATCTACTTTTATTTCCAGAGTCTGCCGCGCGGCGGCTACATGGTGGCGTTGGCCGTGGATGCGCTGGTGTTGTGGGGCGCGGCGCGCATGGCCGCGCGCCTGCGCGAAGGAAAACCGGTGGGGGGGCTGCGCTATCTGGCGCTGGGGCTGTTGGCCGGCGTGGGCATGTGGTCGAACATGATCATTGCCTCCGCGTTGTTGACGGCGGCCTTGCTGCTGGTGCACGGCATGCGCTGGAAGATTTGGCGGCACCTGCTGGGCATTGTGCTGGGGCTGGTTGGATTTGTCGCCGGGTTTTCACCGTGGATTTACTACAACGTTCGGAATGGCTGGCCATCGATGGAAATGTCGCAGATCGGCGGGTATGATCCGGTTCTGCGGTCGATGTTGAATTCGTGGAACCGTTTTTTGATGTTGCAAGACGCAAGCCAGCTCGCGGCCGGTTCATTGTGGTTAACCGTGTTGGCGTTGGTGGTGTTGGGGCTGGCCGCCTGGGGAGGCATTGTGATGCTTCTGCAATTTCGCAGGGCGTCGCTCAATGAAAACTATTCACGGGTCGCGGCCCTTGTGTTTTGCGTGGTGTTTGCGGTTGTGTTCGTCACTTCCGGCTTCACGCGCACTCGCACGGGGCGATATTGGATCCCGCTGGTACCGGGATTGGCTGTTCTGTCCGCCGTGGCTTGTGCGGCACCGGGGTGGAGAGTGCGACGCGGAATGGCGTGGGCCGGGCTGGCCGCGTTGACGGCGGCGCAGGGAACGCTTTGCCTTTCCGCCTTTCGGACATTGGAAAAACGTGCGGAAACGGGGCTGATGGCCTATCGGGAGATGGGAGAGGCGCTGGACCGCGCCCGCGTGGATGCGTTGATGGCGCCGCTTCAACTGTTCGCGATGAATTTTGTGTTGGACGAGCGGGTCGCCATTTCCAACGGCAAACAGAAATTCTACGAGCCCACGTTGCGGCGGGCCGAGCTGTCGGATGCACCGGCGTACACGGCCGACTTTTTTGGCATCGAAACCTTCTTGCGCCAACGCGGGGCGCAGTGGGATTCGGTGGAAGCGGGAGGGCGTCGCATTTTGTGGAATGTGAAATCGCCGGAAATTTCCATGCGCGAAGTGGAGGGCAACCAGACCCAAGGCCTTTGTGATCAGGCGGGCACCGATTGGGGGGGCGTTCTGTTGGACCGGAATGTGGACACATGGTGGTCGCCGGGCGGTGAACAAGGCGGAGCGGAAAAGAGTGTTCTGGAGTGGACGTTTGAAAATCCACAAGATGTCGATTTTCTGCAACTGGTTTTTGCGCACGGATTTTCGGATGAAGGCTATGATTTTCCCCGTTGCATTCGGGTCGAGGCGAAGCAGGCGGGCGAGTGGCGGACCTTGCTGGCCGATGAGCCCATCGTTCCCTTGGAGTGGTCGGGCACACGGGCCTATTATCCGTCCGGATTGGGTCGCATGGAATATCGGTTGGCGGCTTTAGGCGTTGAGGCCCTTCGGATTGGCTTGCTCGACACGCAGTCGCGACTTCGCAGCCTAGGATGGCGCTTGGCGGAGCTGAATGCCTATGTGGCGCAGGCGGAGCCGTTGCCCAAGGCGGATGCCGTGGCGTTGGATGCGTTGTGCGAGCGGGCCAGCACGGCCTATCCGGAGCCCGTTATTTTTGCGCCGCGCTGGGTGTCGAACAAATTGCATCAGCGGGGTTGCGTACGGGATTGTCGTTTGGCAGGACTGTCGAGCCGCATCTTTCCGGATGAGCCCAACATGGTGCGCGACGGCTCCCTGCCGGCGGACAAGCCTGTTTTGATCGTGGTGGATGCGGCACATGCCGCCGCCACGCGGGACACGTTGGTGGCGCAAGACCTCTCGTTTGAAGAGGCCGAGGTGGCCCCTTGGGTTCTTTTTTCCTTGGAGCGCACCGGTCGCCCATTGGATGGGCATGTTCTGCCGCCGGCCCTGATCTGGACGGGAAATTGCCTTCTGGCTGGAAATACGGCGGTGAGAGCGGGTTTTGTGCTGAAGCTATTGCGCACGCAGGAACTCTCCGAGGAAGCCCGGAAGCAGTTGGTGATGGACCTGTATCGGTGGCGTCCGTCCGCACTCTCCGGCTTGACGGCAGAAGACGCCGAGCGATGGGGGGGCGATGACGTGGTGCAGGCCCGCCAACAGTTTTCTGTCTTTCCGAAGAAGCCCTGTGCGACGGTCTTTGCCAATGGATTTCGCCTGGAAGGCGTGGAGCCGGTGGCCTTGACCGTGCGAGCGGGGGGCGAACTGGTCTTGAACCTCTATTGGTCCGCCGGCGAGGAGTTGGAGGCAGGAAGCGAGATTGTGTTTATTCACATTCGCGACAAACGGGGAAACATCGTGGCGCAACAGGACTATCGAGGTTCGCCTGTGCTGTGGGATACTCCGAACGCGAGGCCCGCCCAAGGAGAATGCATGCAGGAAGTTCGGCGGATTCCGATTCCGGCGGGATTGGAGGCGGGGCCCCTGACGGTATCGGTTGGGCTTTTCCAGCCGGACAACGGGCGGCGCGTCAAGGTGCTGAGCACCGAAGCGCCCGAGGTGAGGCGGAATGCCGTCACGTGGCCGGGGCGGATTCACGTGGTGGAATAGGGAGAAGAGGCGTCTCTACTTGGACTGGGGAATGACCTTGCACTTGCCGCCGGTGGCCCGGGCAATGCCCTTGTAGTAGTCGATGGCCAGCTTGCCGCGTTCGTTCTCGAAGGGCTTGTAGAGGATGGGGTAGAACCGCACGGACTTGCCCGTGGTGCTTTCGATGCCCTTGACGAATTTTTCAATGTTGGCCATGTGCTCGGGAATTTCAACGCCGGAATTGGCGTCGCCCTGCTTGAGATACGGCGGATCGTCGGAAAGGACAAAAACGGTGTCAGAGCCCATTTCGACGGCCATGCGGATGGCCTCGTGGGGCGTGGAACCGGAGTAGCCGCGCAGGTTGCCCTGTTTCCGGCCATCGAAAGGCTGCTTGAGCCATGCGAGCGCGGCATCCTTGTTTTCCTGGGTGGCATAGACCATCTGGGGGGCGAAGGCGAGTCCGCCATCCACATACACGATGATGTTGAACTTGGTGCCTACGTTCATGTTTTCAAGCATCCGCATGGTTTCGGCCAGGACATCCTGAACGACGCCCTTGGCGATCATGGAGGGGGAGATGTCCATGCAGATGGTGATGGCGCGGGTCCGGATGTTTTCGCCGAAGAACTTGGTGTCGGAGTAGCCCATGCCGCCGGTGAGGCCGCGTCCAGCCCCGCCCCCGCCGCCACCGAGTCCACCGATGGAACCGGCGCGGGAGTTCATGATGGGGGTATCGTGGAGATTCTTGATGTCCGGGGTCTTCATGTCGGGCATCTCGGGCAGGGCGACCTTGGAGGGCGCCTCGGTGACGAGGCGCTGGAGGATCTGGGGCTTGCGGGTCTGCTTCTGCATCTGCTTGACGCGGATGGCGTGCTCCAGCTTG
>CAYNHA010000147.1:0-7768 GCA_964397035.1 uncultured Verrucomicrobiota bacterium | reverse complement strand
GTCGAGCATGGCGAGGCCGAACAGCTTGCCCTGGCGATGCAGGCCGGCGAGGTAGTTGGGCCGGGCGGCGTCGAGCATGGAATCGGTCAGGACGGTGCCGGGGGTGACGATGCCGGTGACCTCGCGCTTGACGATGCCCTTGGCCTGCGCGGGATCCTCCATCTGGTCGCAGAGGGCGACCTTCTTGCCCGCGCGCAGGAGCTTGGCCAGGTAGAGATCCACCGCGTGGAAGGGAATGCCGCACATGGGCACCGCCTGCCGCTTGGTGAGGGCGATGCCGAGGATTTCCGAGGCGACGACGGCATCCTCGAAAAACATTTCGTAGAAATCCCCGAGGCGGAAAAACAGGATGGTGTCGGGGGCGATTTCCGCCTTGGCGCGGCGGTACTGGGCCATCATGGGGGTTGTGGATTTGTCGCTCATAACCGGGCGGGAAGTGAAGCAAACCGCCCTGCCCCTGAACAGCCCAAAACGCGTTCCGGCGGGCAAAACCCGTTCTATGGGATTGCAACCGGAAGAGAAAGCGTGCTACCTTCAAAGGATTGTGGGAGAAGGAGCGATTCTGTAGTTATGGCGAAAGAAACTGATCTGATCACTGTGAACGGCGAGGTCATCAAGGTGTTGCCCGCCACGATGTACCGCGTCAAATTGGCCAACGGGCACGAGATTCTCGGGCACATTTCGGGCAAGATGCGCCGGCATTTCATCAAAATCACCACGGGAGACAAAGTGACCGTGGAAATCAGCCCGACCGATTTGACGAAGGGCCGGATCACCTTCCGCGAGAAGACCTGACCGGCGAAGGGGCGGACATTCGGGACCGGGGGCGGAAAGTTTTCCACAGTGTGGAAAACTTTTTTCCATGGTGTGGAAAAGTGTTCTGAGGGGAGGGGCGCTGCTCCGGCCGGCCCGTCCGCTGCGCTCCGTTGCCGGCGGTGGGCCGGGGGATTAGTCCTTTCGCAGCAGCATGGTCTTGTGAAGCGGCATGTCTGGGCCGTGGGTATCGACGAAACCGGCTTCTCTGGCTATTCGGGTGGTTTCCTCAAACTCGGATTTTGAAACATGGAACGGGGGTTCCACGATGAGGACCTGTCCATGGGGTTTTAGGATGGACCCGATCTCATCAAAAAGCCCCTTCTTGTTCGGAATCTCGTGGGCCACATAAAACAACAGAACAAAATCAACGGGAGCGGATACCCCGATCCTGTCCGCTTCGCACTTGTGCAGCGTGATTCGCGCCTCCAGTTCCGTGCCGGAGATTTTTTCCCTTACCTTTTGAAGCATTCCCTCCTGCAGGTCGCAGGCAATCACTTGGCCGGATGGGCCTGCCATGAGGGCCATGTCGACCGAGAAAAAGCCTGGGCCGCATCCCACGTCCAGAATGGTCATCCCCTCCTGGATATAGGGGCGTAAAATTTTCCGGGGATTTTGCAGCCACCTGCGAATTCGATTGTCCAGACCTCCCGCCAGTTGGACCGGGCATACATGATTGCCTTGATTGCTCATGGTGACCTGCGGGTAGGCTTATGTGTTTTCGAAGGGGAACTTGTATTTCTTGAGGGCGAGTTCATTGCGCATGGCGAGGATTTCCTTCTGGGTCTCGTGGTTGACGGGGACGCCTTTTTTCCTGCGTTCCTGCCAGGTGAGGTATTCCTTTTCACCGGCGGTATAGATGCGGGTTTGGCCGGGGGCTTTCTGGGAGGCGCGAAGCTGGCGGAGGATGGTGCCGGCGATTTTCTTGACGCGGGGGAGGGGGGTGAAGTGGGCGACATCGATGGCGATGAAGAAGTGTCCGAGGGGATAGGGGATTTTCCTTCCCTTCCTGTCGGTGCCGTTGAGCATCTTGAGGAACGAGCCCTGCTGGAGGGCGGCGGAAAGGATTTCGACGACGGTGGCGTAGCCGTAGCCTTTGTAGCCGGCGAGGTCTTCGCCGGCGCCGCCGAGGGGCAGGAGGGCGGCGGTGCCGGCGACGAGATCGGCCAGGACGGCGTGCGGATCGGTCTTGGAGGAGCCGTCGGGGGCGATGACCCAACCCTTGGGCATTTCCTTGTTGAGCTTGGCATAGATTTCGACTTTTCCGCGCTGGACGATGGAGGTGGCGCAGTCGAGGAGGAAAGGGAATTTCTCGTCGGTGGGCATGGCGAAGGTGAGGGGGTTGGTGCCGAGCATGTTCTCGACGCCGAAGGTGGGGGCGATGGAGGGGCGGGCGTTGGTGCCGCTGATGCCGATCATGCCGGCCTTCACGGCCATGAGGGGATAGTAGCCGGCGATGCCGAAGTGGGTGGAGTTGCGGACGGCCACCATGCCGAGGCCGTGCTTTCTGGCCTTGCGGATGGCGAGGGTCATGGCCTTGTGGGCGACGACATGGCCCATGCCGTTGCCTCCATCGAGGACCGCGGTGCCGGCGGAATCCCGGAGGGTGCGGATGCGGGTTTTGGCGAGCTGGATGCCTTGGCGGATGCGGTCGTAATAGATGGGCTTGAGACGCGAGATGCCGTGGGAGTCGAACCCGAATTTGTCGGCTTCGATGAGGACCCGTGCGCAGATTTCCGCGTCGGCCCTGGGTGCGCCAAGGCCGATGAAGACATCGCGCATGAAGCGTTCCATGAGGGGGAAGGGAATCCAGGCAGCGTCTTTTTCGATGTCCATGATGAGGTCTCCTTGTCTGGGAACAGTATGGGGTGCGGCGCGGGAAATCTCAATGTTCAATGATCCATGTCCGAGGGGACCTTCAGGAAGGAAGGGCCCCCCACCAGACGCCGGTCCATTCGGGGATGGTGGGAGAACGGGCGTCGCGGACGGCGCGGGCCATGGCCTCGCCGAAGAAAAAGCCGAGGGTGTCGGCGGCTTCGGCGACGGAGGGGAAGCGGTAATCGGTGGAGAGGACCGTCTGCTGGAGGCCGTAATGGGATTGGAGAAGCGAATAGAATTCCGCCAGGCGCGGATGGGGGGCGGCGGGGGATGGAACGTTGGTGCCAAGGGTTTCAATGAGAACGACGAGGCCGCCGGGGAGGAGGTTGTTTCGCACCTCGGCGAAGAGGGCGGCGGCCATGCCTGCGACCGAACCGGCGCCGTCGACGATGGAATGGCCCCAGCTCCAGCCTTCGATGAAGAGGTCGGCTTTGAGATCCAGGAGCGGCAGCGAAAGGTTGTCGGCCGGGCGGAGTTCCATTTTGTCCGAGAAGCGTGCCAGCCGCATGCGGGCGGCTTCGAGCATGTGGAGTTCCTGGTCGAAGCCGAAAAGGTGGAGGGCCCTTTCCAGATAGAGTTCGGTGACGCGTCCGGTCCCGAGACCGCCTTCGAGCACGGTTTTGTTGTGCCAGTCGATTTTGGAATGGAGAAATGCCGACAGGTGGCCTTCGTGGTCTTCGGCCGCCACGAGGCGGTCGTATTCTGCGCGATGACTGCGATAGATGTCGTACATCGAAGGCATGGAGGGAGGGACGGTGGATTATCCCAGCCAGTTGGCGAAGAGGTTTTCCATGGCTTCCAGGTCATCGGTATCGAGCACCATGGATACGTTCTGGGCGAAGGCGTCCAGCATGACCAGTCCGTTGATGGTGGCATCCTTTTTCTGAATGGAGCAGATTTTCCGGGCGGCCAGTTGATTGATTTCCTGGATTTCCTCGTAAAACTGCTTCAAGCCAAGCAGGCGGGAATCATGGTCGAGGTGGTGCCGCGCCCGGATGAGCTGGGCCAGGGCATACATGGTGAACACGCGGTATTCGGTTTCTTCGAGGCTGGCAAAGGGCAGGTGGAAGCGGGCCATGGGCTTGAAACGGGCGAGAACGGGGCATCCGCAGGTGGCCATGAGGATGCCGGCGATGCTGCTGACGGCGGTTTGGATGGCGGTTTGCTTGATGGAAGTGCGCTGCCGGGTGGTGGCGGTGATGGTCACCATGCGGGTGGAACGGACGTCGCCGAACAGGTTCAGGAGATACTGAATGACCTGGGCGAAAGGGCACACATCCTCTTCCCGCAGGGGGCAAGAGGGGTTGACGCACCCAAACTCGCGCCGCAGGCTCCAGGGGGGCGGCGGCCCCAGGTCCAGGGTGTGGTTCAGCGAATGGGGGTCGAGGCGGATATCGAAGACCTGCGTTGTTCCATCGTCATGGTCGATGCGGTACAGGTAGGCGATTTCCTCAGCCATGTGGTGTCTCCAGGGAGGCCACCACGTCGAGGAGGCGGCGGATGCGGCCGGGGTCGAGGGGATTGGCCCAATAGCCGTCCTTCTTGAAATGGGAGCCGACGATGAAGGCATCGGCGAGGGGGAGATAGGTTTCCAGGTTGTCGGCGGTGATGCCGGAGCCGACGAGGACGGGGAGTTTCGCCGCCGCATGGACGGCGCGGAGTTCCGCCGCGCTGGCGGCCTCGCCGGTGGAGGCTCCGGTCAGGATAAGGCCGTCGGAAAGGAAGTATTCGGCGGCGTGGGCGGTCTGGACAATATCCACATCGGCGGTGATGGCGTGGGCGGAGTGCTTCTTTTTGATGTCGGTGAAGATGGCGATGGATTCGGCGCCGATGGCCTTGCGGTGGCGCAGGAGGGTGCCGGCGCAGGAATCCATGTAGCCTTCGTCGGCGACGTGGCCGAAGACGAAGGCTTCGGCGCGGATGAAATCGGCGCCAGCGGCCTGGGCGGCGGAGAGCGCTTCGCGGTTGGCGCCGGCGAGGATTTGGATGCCGAGGGGCAGGTCGGGATGGGCGCGCTTGATTTCGCGGGCGAGGACCGCCATGGCGGTGGCGATTTCCGGGCCGGGGTGCTGCACATAGGGTATGTCGTGCATGTTCTCGATCATGAGGGCATGGATGCCGCAGGCTCGGTAGGTTTCGGCTTCGGCGAGAGCGTGGTCGAGAACTGGGGCCATGCCGCCGGCATGCTGCGGGGTGCCGGGGAGGGCGCGGACGTGGATCATGCCGATGATGGTTTTGGGGCGGCGGCCGAAGAGGCGGGAGAACCGTGGCGTGATCATGGCGGCTTTCGGGGAGGAGGAAGGGGGGGCTATTTCTTTTTCCTGGCCTTCGCGGGCCAGCCGGTGGAGATATCGCCTTCGAGGATCCGGCGCTGAATGTCGATGATTTCCTTTTGGAGCCGCTCCGGAATCCGGTCGGCAAAATCGTGGAAGGGGGCGAGGCCCACGCCGTGGTTGTCCAGGTTTCCGACATAGCGGGTGCCGCCCCAGAACTGGTTTTCCAGCGCGGCGGTGACCACCTGATTGACGGCGCGGTCCATGCGCTTGAGGCAGGAGGTGAGGAGAATGTCCTGTTGGCCGGAGAGGGTGAAGTATTGGTCGGTGTCCACGCCGATGGCCCATTTCCCGTGTTCCTTGGCGGCGGCGATGGCGCCGTTGCCCGAGACGGAGCCTACGCCGAAGAGGACATCGGCACCATCTTCGAGATACTCCTCTCCTAGTTTCTTTCCTCCCTCGAAATCATCAAAGGATCCCACGTGGCCGCCCAGGATGCGGACGTTTTTGCCTTTGATCTTGTTGTAGTGGAGGGCCCCGTTGCGGAATCCGACAACGAACTGGTTGACGATGTCGGAATCCACGCCGCCCACCCAGGCCACGGCGGCGTCCTCGGGATCCTGGAGGTCCGCCCAGGCGGCGGCCAGATATCCGGCGGGAAACGCGCACTCATCCACCTGGAAGGTCAGCGCCCACACGTTGTGGGGGGGATCCTTGTAGTCGCCGTCCACGCAGGCGAAGAGGGTGCGGGGGTAATGGGCGGAAACGGTTTCGATGGCGGGAGCCATGCGGTAGCCGATGCCAATGATCAGGCGGTAGTTCCGTTCGGCAAAGGCTGCCAGCTTGCGCTCGAAGTTTTCGGGGGAGTAGGTTTCCACGAACTGGACATAGATGGGGGAACCCGAATACATGAGTTCTTCAATGCCTTCGCGGCAGGTCTGGTTGAAGGAGTTGTCGCTGAAGGTTCCCCCGTCCGACAGCATGGCCACGCGCATGGGGCCGGAGCGTCCGGGAACGTCGAGGGAGGAGGAACCCGGGGGAATGGCCAGCGCGCAGGAGACGGGAAAAAGGAGGACGGAAAGGAGGAAGGATTTCATGGCAAAGCTCCCGGGAACGGTCGTTTTCATGGCATTCGGGCGCGATCATAGGGGCAAGCGGGCGCAAATGCACGAATTTTCGGGATGGCAGATAATTTCAAAAAAAACGAACAAGGGGATTGCCAAGGGGACGGGAGGTTGATACTGTGCGCGCTACTTTGTGTGAATTGGATTTCGAGAAAAGGAACGAAAAGAACGATATGCCGACGATCAATCAACTGGTGAAACAGGGCCGCAGCCCGTTGCGCGCGAAGCGCAAATCCCCTGCGTTGCAGAAGTGTCCGCAACGCCGTGGCGTCTGTCTGCTGGTCAAGACAATGACCCCGAAGAAGCCGAACTCCGCCTTGCGCAAGGTGGCTCGTGTGCGTTTGACGAACGGGCAGGAAGTGACGGCCTACATTCCGGGCGAAGGCCACAATCTGCAGGAACACAGCATGGTGCTGGTCCGCGGTGGCCGCGTGAAGGACTTGCCGGGCGTTCGTTACCACATTGTCCGCGGCACCTTGGATTGCCTGGGTGTGGAAAGCCGCCGCCGTGGCCGTTCGAAATACGGCGCGAAAACCCCCAAAGCCGCCAAATAAGACAGGTGTGAACAATGAGAAGGCGTAAAGCAGAACAGCATGAATTCGCACCGGATGCCCGCTATGGCAGTGACCTGGTGACGCATTTGGTCAACATCATCATGAACCGTGGCAAAAAGTCCACGGCCCAGCGCACGGTCTATGGTGCATTGGACCAGATCAAGGAATTGACGAGCGAAGATCCGTTGGTGGTCTACAAGGCCGCCTTGGAGAACGTCAAGCCCAAGGTCGAAGTCAAGAGCCGCCGTGTCGGCGGTGAGACCTACCAATTGCCCGTGGAAGTGGTTCCCTCCCGCCAGACGAGCTTGGCTCTCCGCTGGATCGTGGACTACAGCCGCGGACGCAAGGGTGCCTCGATGCAGCGTGCGCTGGCGGCCGAGATCGTCGATGCCTACAAGAACCAGGGCAACGCGGTCAAGAAGCGCGACGACACGCACAAGATGGCGGCGGCCAACAAGGCCTTTGCCCACTACCGCTGGTAAGAAAACAGCCATTCCGGCTGACGCCCCGAAACTTCCTGTTTCGGGGTTTTTTTATGCCCGCGAACGGATTGTGCAAAGTGCCAATAATGCATAAAGACGCACAGAAAAGAAAAAAACGGCAACAATCCTTTCCGGAAATCGGGCCGTGTCCGGGGCCCGCCACGGCCGCCGGGACCCGCCTGCGCCAGATGCCCGATTCGCCGGCGGGGGCCAACAGGAAGGGTTCCGGTAAGTCCGGTGCGCCGTCAACCCACGTGACGCCCTGGATGGCCTTGCGGCGTCCTTCGCCGTCCTCCCATCCACCGCCGCGGTCAGCCCCGGACGGGCCGGAGGCCGAAATGGGGCTGATGTGGGGTCTTGGGGGGCGGGGATTCGGAAAACGCATGGCCCAGGAAAGGAATCGCCGACTGAACTCGCCCCCACCCCTTGGCAAACTAAACGCCCCCTCCCTCCGGGGGAGGGGGCTCGTTTACTTTGTCAATTCACCGGGCAAACGAAGTTTTGATAGCAGCGCGATGACGGAGCTCGACGTGCGCGGGCCGCCGACGTTCCAGATCACGGTCCTGCATCCGGATACCGTCTATACCAACCAGCCGTACGACCTGACGGTCGAAATCCTGAATACCGGCCAGATTCCGGCCATG
>CAYNHA010000146.1:0-11524 GCA_964397035.1 uncultured Verrucomicrobiota bacterium | reverse complement strand
CAATCCAGATGGTTGGGATGGGCAATTCCGGATTGGTTGTCGACCAGGATCGAATTCACCACGGTGGTGCAACGGTCCGCGCCGCCCGCGTATTTCTGCGCGTAGTTCCCCGCCAGCGTGCAGTTGTAGAGTTCCGTTTCGCGCGCCCCGCCGCCCGCGCCGCGGTCGCGGTTGCTGTCTTGCTCGTTCCACTGGGTGGCCTGGTTTCCGCGGAGGATGCAGTTGTAGGCCACGCTCCCGTACAATCCGCCGCCGCACCCGCTCACCACCCGGTTTCCATCGATCCAGCAGTTGTACAGCGTCGACTGGTAGGCTCCGCCCCCGTGTCCGGCGAAAAACAGCAGATTGCCGTAGAATTCGTTGCTCGCCACGGTGCAGTCATAGAGCGCGGCCTGGGCCACCCCACCCCCACCGTCCAGCACGCCGAACGGCACGGAATTGCGCTCGATCCTCGTCCGCGTATAGGTCCCCCGGTAGGCGCCTCCCGCCATGCTGTTGGCGGAACAATCCCGGATCACGCAATCATAGACCGCCGCCGAGGCGGAGGCCGCCAGCACCCCGCCGCCATAGAGGTCGGTGATGTCGCTCGATTGCGTCCGGGTGTATCCATTTTGGATCGTCACGCCAATCAACGTGGCGTTCTCGCCCAAATACACGCCGCGCATCGCGTATTCCCCCAGCGGCGTCCCCTCCGAATGGCGCTGCCCCACCACGAACGTCTGGCCGGCCCCATGCAGGCTCCGCACCGTGACGGCTTTATAGATCGCCCACCGGGCCGGCAACTGGGAACCCGCCGGATATCCCACGTCCGAGCCGATCTCGTACGTCCCCGCATCCACCCAAATGGTGTCGCCGTCGCTGACCCTCGTCATCGCATAGGGAATCGTTTGCCAGGCTTGCTCCAGGCTCTGGCCGGTGTTCGCATGCCATCCGTTGGGACTGACGTACCAGTCCGCCCCCTCGGCCCCATGCCACGCCAAAACCCATAATACCCAAACAATTGCCTGCTTGTTGTTCATAAAGGATGTTGTCCTATGGCCGACTCTCCCACTGCCCCGCCGTCATGTTGTTGAACCACCGCGGATTCGTCGCTCCGTTGTACCACAGCCACGACGCCGGCGACGACCGGTAGAGATACGGATACAGCGTGCTGCTCGTGTACAGCCATCCCATGTCCTGCGTGTAGAACCATATGTTCTGCGGCGTACTCCCCGGCGCCGGATACAGGAACCCGTGCTTGTTGTGGAAAATCCAGTTCCCCATCGGCACGTAGTCCCCGAACCACGTCAGCCTCCGCCAGCCGCCCCCGATGCTCGTGTATCCCGCATCCCACGCGCTCGCCGGCGTCGCCGTCCCCATCTGCGTCCGGTAGTAGTTCAGCCCGTCCACGCTCACCACCGGATTGAACGCATTGTTCGGCCCCACCGAAAGGCTGATCCGCGGATCCGCCGCCCATAGCGCCGTCGCATAGCCCGTCGCATCAAACCGCGCCCAGTGGAAATACAGCGCGCTCGGCGCGACGTTCGCCGTGAATTCCGTGTTCGCCCCGGTCGCCGTTCGTGGCATCGTCGCATCCAGAATCTGGATCTGCGTCCGCCCCAGCGCCGCGGACGGCACCCACCACCACAAGTACTGCCCCGCCACGTTCCACGCCGTCGGCCTCGTCTGCGACGCCTGCGCCGAATCGATGATCCTCAGCTCCGGCACCCCCCCGAAAAAACACGCATTGATCGTCGACGACAGCGTGGGATAGCCTCCGTTCGCCGTTTCCATCGTCTGCACCCACATCTCCACGTCGTCCTTCTGTGCCGTCTCCACCCCCGCCTGGATCATGACCGCCCCCGCATTGAACGACGACAGCGCCACCGTGGACTTGAACCCCGGATGCGGGCGGTTGGGCTCAGGAAACGCCGTACTCGTCGCGAAATCATAGTTGATCTCCGCCAGCACCAGAAACATTTTCGTTCCGCCCCACAGGTCGTGCCGCTGCAGCAGCAACCCCGTCGTCGCATCGAAATACGCCGTCCCCACGCTGGAATTCGGCAGCATGTAGTTGATTATCACGATGTTCCGGTTCGCCGTCTGGGTGAACATCGCCAGCGCCGGCAGCAGCTTCATGCACGGCAGCGTCTCGTACGTCTGCGAGCCACGCGCCACGCTGGTGATCTCCAGCCCCTGCCAGTAGCTTCCCGCCGCCACCGTCGCCAAGGCCGTTGGATGCATCCAAAACGGCCCCTGCGTGGAAAAATTGTGCGTGCTTTGCTGCGAGGGTTGCGTCGTCGTCCATTGCCCCGTTCCCGCATGCCGCGTCACCGTCACCTGCGTCCCCGAAACCGCCCCCAGCAAATGCGCCTCCTCCGCGTCAGACGCCGAACTGCCACCGCCGTCCACTCCGCCGAAATACCACGCCCGCACCCCCGATTGCATCCACCCCGTGTCCCCCCAGGCTCCCACTGCCAACCACAACCAAACCACCAGCCCAGCCGTCCGTTTTTTCATTCTCACGACTCCCGCTTCTTCCGTCTCTCAACACAAACCCCACGGTTAAGTCTCGCTCCCCAAGAGGTAGTAGCCGCATTCCGACTCTTCAACTCTGATTTCGCGATGCCTCTTGCGCTACGCGTTATCACTTCCGCATCTCCATTCTGGATTCTGAATCCTGACTCCTGAATTCTGTTCCTACGGCCGACTCTCCCACGTCCCCGCCGTCATGTTCCGGAACCACCTCGGATTCGTCGCCCCGTTGTACCACAGCCACGCCCCGTCGCTTGCGCGATAGAGATAGGGATATTGATCATAGCTCGTCCACAGCCACCCCATGTCCTGAGCATACAACCAAATGCTTTCCGGAACCCCATTCGCCGGCACATAAAAAAATCCATGCTGGTTGTGCCAAATCCAACCTTGCCCCCCCATCGGAATATAGTCGCCAAACCAATTCAAGCGACGCCAACCACTGCCAATGGATTCATACCCCGCATCCCAGTTGGGCTCGTATTCGTAGGCCCCCACGTCGTTGAGCGCGGGACTGCCCGGCATGCCCGCCAGAGGCCGGACGGTTCCGAGATAATCGATCGCCACGCCCGGAATGGATGCCCCCGCATCGATGCAGGGCGATCCCGACGCCAACCGGAAATCCCGTACAACCATCTTCACAAATCTCGGGGCATTCGTGAAATTGAATAGGTCCAATTCCGGCGTCGTGCAATTATTTCTGGCCACAGAAGCAAGAGAGTGGAAATTGGGATAGGAAGAAGCCTCATTGTAATATACAATGTTGTTCCACGCCGTGGAGTTGTCGAGATAGATGCCACCATAGTCTCCGGCCGTATTGGACACCACCGTGCAATGAGCCACATATCCGCCCCGAACGGCGAAAAGACCTCCCACATTCTGAGCAGCTCGATTCCCCACCACGACCGAGTTGACGAGTCGGCCTCCTTCATCCATGTAGACGCCCGCCCCATCGTCCGATCGATTGTCGGCAATCCAACTATTCGACACCGTTCCCGCGCGTTGAAAAACAATTCCGCCGCCGTTGTTTGATGCCATGTTGCCACCAATAACGCAATGGAATACGACTCCGGTGGCATAGCTGAGGATCACACCGCCTCCAAATCGATTGGCCCGGTTGCTTTGGATGGAACAATTCTCAACCAGGCTGGAGGATGCAGAAATATAGATGCCTCCCGCCCCATAGGCCTGATTACTGACCACAAGGCAATCGCGCACCGTACTGGCCGAGGCCAAATGGATTCCTCCACCGTAATTTACCTCTAGGCCGTTCCGAATGGTGAATCCTTCCACCAGGCTGTTGCCTCCGTCTACACGCATCCCCCCGCACAAATGCTGCGCATCAATCACGGCGGCGCGGCTTGTCGTACTTCTCAACGTCAAGCCCTTGTTGACCGGAATTTCCACGGTCGAAATAATCCGGTAAATGCCCGGCGCCACGAGAATCTCGTCCCCATTCACTGCCACGTTGATCGCCTGTTGTATATTCGTCGCCGCATTCCCTAATGTCGTGTAGGGCGAAGCAGGCGTCGCATTCGTGGCATTCACGTAGCGCGTCGCACCATAAGACGATCCCGAAAAAACAAACCCCAGAACGCAGACCAGAACCAGCCCCTTTTGCACACTCATCCCAGCCTCCTTCTTCATGCCAAAAGATTGCGCCTTTCTTTGTTTCAAGCACAAGCTTTTAGCAAATCAAATTCTCTTTCTCTGCGCCTCCGCGCATCTGCGCGAAGTCCGTGTTCCCATTCTGAATCCTGACTCCTGAATTCTGAATTCTTCTTCTTACGGCCGACTCTCCCACGTCCCCGCCGTCATGTTCCGGAACCACCTCGGATTCGTCGCCCCGTTGTACCACAGCCATGCCCCATCGCTCGACCGGTATAGGTAGGGATAGGTTGCACTCCCAGTCCACAGCCACCACATGTCGTTCGCATAAAACCAAACGTCGGCTGGCGTACTCCCGACCGCCGCAAACAGGAACCCGTGCTTGTTGTGCCAAATCCATCCCTCGGCCCCCATCGGCACGTAGTCCCCAAACCAACACAGCCGCCGCCACCCGCTGCCCAGATCCTGATACCCCTCGTCCCAGGCCGCGCTCGCAACGTATTCATAGGCCCCCATATCCACCGCCGCTCCCGAAATCCGCAGATTCCGGTCGAAGTCCCACGGCCAACTCTCCATCCACGCCATCCATTGCCCCGCATCCCGGCAAGGCGCACTCGCCGCCAAATGGTAGTTGCCCGTCGAAGCTCCAACGAATTGCCGCGTGCACAGAATATTCCCCGTGCCCGCAGGCGCCGGCTGGGAACTCGAATATGTCAGCGAACTTTGAAGACAATTGTTGTTTCCCCATGGCGCCAGATTGTCCACAATCACGCAATTGACCCCGTTCGTGACTCCCGCCACCCCCCCGCCTTCTTTAGTTGTCGTATTGAGGGCGATCGTGCAATTGAACATCTGGCCGCCATAGACGCCGCCGCCATAGCCTCGATAGGGGGATACGTCGTCCGGATTCAGCATGTCGACGTCGTTGTTCAAAATCACCCCATTGTAGGCCGTGCACTGGTAGAGCCCTCCGCCGAGTCCGTTCAAAACCCGGTTGCCTTCCACGTAGCAGTTGTAGAGCGTGGAGTAGGAGGCTCCTCCTCCGTGCGCCCCGAAGTTGCTAAACAAGCTCGCGCCCACCACGTCATTGCTGACAATCTGGCAATGGTATAGCCTGGCGCTGGAGACCCCTCCCCCCACGCCCATTCCCCCTTGAATATTGCTGTTCCGGACAAATCGGCACCGGTTGTACTCCCCTCCGTATGCCCCGCCGCCCGCGAAGAGCGCCGAACACTCCTCGATCACGCAGTCGTAGATATACGAGCCATCCATGGCGTAAATCCCCCCGCCCGAATCAAACCGCATGTCGCCTGGCGTGTCCGACGTATGCCCATTTCGAACCGTGAAGCCCCGCAACCGCGCCCCCGATCCCAGATAAACGCCTCGCATCGCGTTCGGTCCGCACTTGTTCACCTCCGCATTCGGCGCCCCCTCGATGATCGTGGTTTCCGCCCCGAACAGCGACTCCAGCTCGACCGCCTTGTTGAGCGCTACGCGCACCGCAACTGGTGACGTTTCCGGATACCCCGTCGCATATCCCAGATTATACGTTCCTTGGTCGGCGTAGATCACGTCGCCCGCCCCGCTCCGGTCCACCGCATACTGCAACGTTCGAAACGCTTCGTTCAACGCCTGTCCCGAAGCCAAATCGCTTCCCCACGGACTGACGTACCAAACCGCCGCCGATGCCATCCGGGCCCCAAGCAAGATCATGCCAGCCGCAATCGTCCAACGAACCAACGTACCCCAACCGCTGAATCTGCTCATGATTTTGACTCCTGGATTCTGTTCCTACGGCCGACTTTCCCACTGTCCCGTCGTCATGTTCCGGAACCACCGCGGATTCGTCGCCCCGTTGTACCACAGCCACGACGCCGGCGACGACCGGTACAGATACGGATACAGCGTGCTGCTCGTGTACAACCACCCCATATCCTGCGTGTAGAACCATATGTTCTGCGGCGTACTCCCCGTCGCCGGATACCAGAATCCATGCTTGTTGTGGAAGATCCAGTCTCCCATCGGCACGTAGTCCCCGAACCATCCCAGGCGCCTCCACCCCCCGCCGATGCTCGTGTATCCCGCATCCCACCCCGATGCGTACTCGTAGGCCCCGATGTCCGGCAACGCTCCCGACGGCCGCGGATTTCCCGCGTAATCCGTCGTCAGCCCGTACGCCGCCAGACCCGCATCGATGCACGGCGACGTCCCCGTCAGCGTGAACGTCCGTCCCGACAGCGAGGTGAACTGCGGCGCCCCCGTCACGCTCCCGCTCCCCACCGCCGGCGTCGTGCAGTTGTTGCTCGCCACTGCCGTATTGTGGGCATAGAAATTCGCCGATGCAGGCGCCACGTTGTAGTACACAATGCTGTTCACCGTTGTGCACGTGTTCGCCATCCAGATTCCGCCGCCCTCTCCGGCGCATGTGTTGCTCGCCACCGTGCAGTGCAGGATCGTCCCTCCATCGTAGCGGGCATGGATGCCCCCTCCACGAAACGTGGAACTATTTCCTATCACGACGGAATTAACCACCTTCCCCCCGTGATAGATGTCCACACCTCCCCCGCTTCCCGTCATCGCCTGGTTGTCGGCGATCCAGCAGTTCGATGCCGTCCCCGCATATTGCATGTAGACTCCCGCGCCGTCGTTCGACGCCGTATTGAAGCGGATTTCGCAGTTCGCCACCGATCCCGAGGATTGGTTGTAGAACAACACCCCGCCCCCAATCGCGCCCGCCTGGTTCTTCTCGATGGTGCAATTCAAAATCCGCCCCCCCGATGCGTTAACATGGATGCCCGCTCCCCCGTATGCCCGGTTGCTCACCACCAGGCAATTGCTCACGGTGCTGGGCGCCGCCAGATAGATCCCGCCGCCATAGCCCGAGAGCGTGTTGGATCCGTTTCGCACCGTGAACCCTTCCACCGAACTGTTCGTCCCCAGCACCAGCAGCGCCAGGCTTCGGTTTTGCGCGTCCATCACTGCCGCCCGGCTTGTCGTGCTCCGCAGCGTCAGCGTCTTCCCGGAAGGAATTTCCACGGCATTGGTCGTCCGATACACCCCCGGCCGCACGTTGATCAAGTCACCATTGTTGGCCCAGTTGATCGCCTGCTGGATGTTCGTCGCCGCCATCGACCAATTCGTGTATGGCGCCGCCGGCACCGCGTTCGACACATCCACATATCGTATCATCGCCCCGAAGGAAACCCCTGCAAAAACAAACCCCAGAACGCAAGCCAGACCCACGCCATTTTTCGCATGCATCGCCGTCTCCTTCGATATGTACCAGAGAATGCGCCGTTTTTGTTCCCCGGCGCAAGCCTGTTGCTTGGCTCACAAGCATTTTTCTCCGCGCCACCGCCCGGATATCCGCCTTCCCATTCCGAATTCTGGATCTCCCTACGGTCGGTATTCCCAGGTCCCTGCCGTCATGTTTCGGAACCACCGCGGATTGGTCGACCCGTTGTACCACAGCCATGCCCCGTCGCTCGACCGGTATAGGAAAGGATACAGCGTATTGCCCGTGTACAGCCATCCCATGTCGTTTGCGTACAACCAAACATTTCCCGGCGTACTCGTGTTCGCCACGTAGAAGAATCCGTGCTTGTTATGCCAGATCCAGCCTTCCGCCGCCATCTGGACATAATCGCCAAACCAGCTCAATCGCCGCCATCCGCCCCCCAGGTCGGTATATCCCGCATCCCAACCGCTCGGCGAAGATCCCGCCGCTTGAACCACTTTCAGCGTTGCAGGGCTTCCCGCCGCTCCCGTTGCCGTCACCGTCACGGTTCCCGTGCGGGCGGTCGCGTTGGGATTGGCCTCGTATTCCACCGTCATCGTTCCGGAATTCGTGCCGCTGCCGCCGTCGGAGATTGAAAGCCAGGACTCGGATTCCGTCGCCACGTACGCCAGGACCCCAATCCCCGCATTCTCCACGGAAAACGTCGTCGAACCGGCGGTCGCCCCCACGGAGCGGTTGGTCGGGGTCACGGAAAGCGCAGGCCCCTGGCGCTCGTAGGCTCCCATGTCCACCCAGCCGCTGCCCAGCCGAGGGTTCCCGTCCAGATCGCGCGCATCCGCCATCCACGATTGGTTGGTGCCCGTGTTGAGGCAGGGCGAGGCGTCCTGCAGATGCAGGTCTCCGCCCGTATAGTTGGTCCCGTATCCCGTCCCGCTGGCGACGAACAGCGGATCGTTGGTGAAGTTGCCGGCGCCGGCCGGCAATGGCGTTGTGCAGGTGAAGACATTCGTGCCCAGCGTGGTGTTGCTCAACGTATAGCTCGAGGAACCGCTCTTGCGATAGTTGTTCCAGACAATGCAGTTTCGCAGCATCGACCAATAGGTCCCGCCGCCCTCGTAGGAACCGCTGGAATTGACGCTCGACAGATTGCCCACCACCGTGCAGTTATCCAGCAGGCAGAAGCTGTCGTCGTAGTTGCCATAGGCGGCTCCACCGGCCTGTCCGGCCAGATTGCCGGTAAGCAAGCAACTGTAGAGACGGCCTCCATGCACGCCACCGCCCCTTCCGGTTGGAGCCCGGTTGTACGACACCGTGCAGTTGTGCAGCGTGGAATCCGATGCCCCTCCGCCGTCCCCGGCAACATTGCGCAGGAGGATGCAGCGATGGAGTTCGCTGTCCATGGCCCCTCCACCCCGGTAGGCCGTTTGGTTGCCGTCGAGCGTGCAGTCGTAGAACATCCCCGCATAGACGCCGCCCGCGTAGTACGTCGACCGGTTGCTGGCCACCGTGCAGTTGTAGAACGTCCCCCCGTACGTTCCGCCGCCATAGGTTGCGGAAGCATTCCCCGCCACCACGCAATTGGACACCACCACGTTGGTTCCCAGACAGAACACCCCCCCGCCCAGGCTTTCATCTGCATCGGTCGTCGTGGCCCCGTTCGTCAGGGTGAACCCGCTCAGCGTCGCACCGTCCACCAGTGCCACGCACCGCACCGCCGACGAGCCGTTGGTGCCGGTCGGATGAAATGCGCCCGCGATGATGGTCGCCGCCGGACCGTTGACGCTGCGCAGCGCAAGGGGCTTGTAGACAGCCACGCGGTTGCTCAGTGAATGTCGAACCGGCCAGTTGGAGATCCCGCCTGTGGCGTAGCGCCCATCGTTCACCAGCACCGTCGATCCCGGGGGCGCCACGTTCACTGCGGCCTGAATCGTCGTGGCCGCGTTGGCCCAGCTCGCAAACGGCGCCGTGTGCGCGCCCGTCGGCGACACGTAGTAGACCGTCTGCGTCGCCACCTGCACCGTCACCGTCGCCGCGGCCGAATACGCCGCATTGCTCGCCCGCAGCACCACGGAATACGTCCCGGCTGTGGCGAACGCATGCGTCGTCACGGGCTGGTTCGCCGCTCCCTGCCCATCCCCAAACGTCCATGCGCTGCCCGAGGCATTTCCCCCGATGTGGGCCGTGAACCGGACCGGGAAACCCGGCGCCACCATCGTCCAACTGGCCGTGCAGGCCGCCGTCAGCGCGCCCGTTTGCGTTCCGGAATAATACTCGAATGCTCCAATATCCACCGCCCCGCCGTTGATTCGCGCCCGCCCGGCGATGTCCACGCCGCTCCCCATCCACGCCTGCGGCACACCGGCATCGATGCAGGGCGATCCCGCCCGCAATTGCGGATTGCGCACGCTGAGGATCACCGGATCCGCCGTGAGGTTGTTGGTGCCTCTCGGTTCCGGCGTGGTGCAACTGTTCGTGAAAATGCCGCTGTAGAAATTCGGCCCGGATGGCGCCCGGTTGTAATAGACAAGACAGTTCACCAGAGTGCCGCCCCACGATCCGCCGCCTTCGAATTGCGCCTCGTTGTCCGTCAGTGTGCAATTGAAAAGAAGGCATTCTTCGTCCACTCCGCCGCCGGTGTCCGACGCCCAGTTCCCCGACACCACGCAGTTGGTCAGGACGCTGCGATAGGCCCCGCCGCCATGCTCCGCCTGGTTCTCCAGCAGCCAGCAGTGGGAGAGTTGGCTTGCGTAGGCGCCCCCGGCGATGTCCGCCGATGTGTTGGCCACCAGCGTGCAGCGGGACAATTCGCTCCCGTTGACTCCCCCGCCTTCATAGCCGGTTGCGTTGTTGCTCACCACGCAACCCTCCAGGCGGCTGCCACTGGCCCCGCCCCCGTAGCGATCCGCAGAATTACCCGACAGCGTGCAATTGAACACCGCGCCTTGATACACGCCGCCGCCGGCATACGCCGCCGCATTGCTCGCCACCACGCAGTTCGATATCACCACGCCCCGGTTGGCGCACCAAACGCCGCCGCCATTGCCATCGGAATTCTCCGAGTCCGCCGTCGCACCGCCCGCCAGCGTGAACCCCGAAAGCACCGCCCCGTCGCCCAGATACACGCACCGCACCGCCGCCGGCCCGACTCCGCCCGAGGCATCCCGCGCCCCCTGTATCGTCGTCGCCGCCGCCCCATTCAGGCTGCGCACCGTCACCGCCTTGTCCACCACGACCCGGTTGGTGTGGCCAAACACTCCCGGATAGGCCCGTCCGCCCGTGGCATACACGCCGTTGGATACCCACACCTGCGCTCCCGGCGGCGCCGCATCCACGGCGGCCTGAATCGTTGTTGCCGCATTCGCCCACGTTGCGAACGGCGCCACGTGCGCACCCGCCGGCGACACGTAATACACCGTTTGCGTCACCACCTGCACCGTCACCGTCGTCGATGCCGATCCGGAGACGTTGGTCGCCCGCAGCACCACGTTGTAGGACCCCGCCGCCGCATAGGCATGCGTCGCCACCGCCGCGTTCGTCACCCCCTGCCCGTCCCCCCAGGTCCAGATGAACTGCTGCGGTGCGCCCTGGATGTCCGCCACGAATCTCGCCGGCTGTCCCGTCAGCACGACCGCCGGATCTGCCGTCGCCGCCACAGCCAACGTCCCGGTCTGGGCCGCCGCCTCGTACTCGTAGGCCCCCATGTCCACGATGGCGTTCTGAATCCTTGCCCGCCCGGCCAAGTCCGTGGCCAACGCCATCCACGCCTGGTTGGTACCCGTGTCGACGCACGGCGACCCCGCCAGAAGCCGCGGGTTGCCCACGCTGACGATCTTCGGATCATTCGTGGTGTTTCCCGTCCCCGCCGCCAAGGGAACCGTGCAACTGCTGGTACAGGTTGCGTTGGTGGCATTGTCCGCCGCCGGTGCCCGGTTGTGATACACGATCGAATTCAGCACTGTCCCGCCGGACACTCCGCCGCCCGCCTCGATCGCCGTGTTGGCGACAATCGCACAGCTCTGCACCGTGACATCGCAACTGCCGCCGCCCAATCCGCCGGACACGTTGCCCGACAGTGCGCAGTTCACCAGCGTGCCGTTGCGGGCGCCCCCCCCGCTGTTCCCGGCTGAATTTCCTTGGAATCTGGCATTCCGCGTCGTGCCCCCG
>CAYNHA010000145.1:0-22694 GCA_964397035.1 uncultured Verrucomicrobiota bacterium | reverse complement strand
GTGGAGGCATAGTCCGGATGCCAATCGGCTGCGGCGCGGACGGGGCGCAGGCCGTGCAATTCCGCCAGATCGTTCACCGTCCGCATCCAGAGGCGTGTGGCGCCTTCGTGGTCGAGGTCGCCGATGTGCGGACCCATCACGGCGCGGCCACCTGCGGTGAGGGCCACGGCGCTTTTCATTTGAGCGCCGGCGGCCAGAAGCCCGTCGGGAGCGCCGGGCAGGGGCATGGAATAGGGCGAGAGGCCGCGGCCGCGCCGCATCATCAGGGGCTCGCCGTCGCAGAGCGTCATGACGGAATCATCCATGGGGCGGGCGATGGGGCGGTTGTGCGTCAAAAAGAAATCGGCGATTCCGCCCAGTTGCGCGAGGGCTTCTTCGGAATCCACGCAAATGGGTTCGTCGGTCAGATTGCCGCTGGTGGCCACCACGGGGAAGCCCAGCTCCTGCATCAGCAGGTGGTGGAGGGGCGAATAAGGCAGCATGGCGCCGATGCGGGACAAGCCGGGCGCGACTTCGGCGGCGAGGAGAGAGGAGCCGTTCCGTCTGTCCAGCAGCACAATGGGGGCGGCGGCGGATTCCAACCAGTGTTTTTCGGAGCCCGACACCTCGCAAACGGAGGCGAGGGATTCCAGATCCGGAAACATCAGGGCAAAGGGCTTTTCATCGCGTTTCTTCCGTTGCCGCAGGCGGCGAACGGATTCGCCGTTTCGCGCATCCGTCATCAGATGGAATCCGCCGATGCCCTTGATGGCGACGATGGCGCCGTTTCGCAGCGCGTGTACGGCGGCTTGCAGCGCCGGCTCGCGCTCGGCTTGCGTGTGGCCGGTGGACGACACCCATGCGAGGAACGGTCCGCAAACGGGGCAGGCGTTGGGTTGGGCGTGGAACCGACGGTCGAGCGGATTTCGATATTCTTCCTCGCAGGCGGGGCACAGGGGGAAGGTGCGCATGGTGGTGCGGGCCCGATCGTAGGGGAGCGACTCGATCATGCTGTAGCGCGGGCCGCAATGCGTGCAATTGGTGAAGGGGTAGCGAAAGCGTCGGTTGCGGGGATCGCGCATTTCGCGAAGGCAATCGGGGCAGGTGGCCAGGTCGGGCAGGATTCCCGCGATGCGCGCGCCGGAGGCTTCCGGGCTGGCGCGGATTTCGAACCCGGGGGGAAAATTGGCAGGCGCGGCGGATTCTTCCATCTGTTGGATTTGTGCGGCGGCGGGAAGACGACCGGGCAGCTCCGCGCGAAAGGTGGCGATGGCCGATGGCGTTCCGCAGAGCGCCAGTTCTGCGCCCGTCGAATCATTTTGAACCCATCCGCGCAATCCCAATTCGTGAGCCAGGCGGAAGACCACCGGACGAAAGCCCACGCCCTGCACCCGCCCGCGCATCCGCAACAAAATGGTATGGGTTTCCGACATATCGGGCGAATATACGACGGGATGATTGACCGGTCGAGCCTGAGCGTGGAACGACTTGTCCGCAGTGTGGAAAATGCGCGAAACATTCTTCCATACTGTGGAAAACTTTTGACTATGTATTATAATAACTAGTTGATTTCTGGAATGGGGGGGGGCAGGGTTTTTCTTGGCGGGGGAGGGAGGGCGTGATAGGTTGCGGGGCTTTCATTTCAAGGAACAGAACAGGCATCACCGTGGCAAAAGAAGTCAAAATCGAGGCGGCGGAGCGCGGACACGCGCTGGCGACGATCCGGAACATCGGGATCGTGGCGCATATCGACGCGGGCAAAACAACGACGACGGAGCGGATGCTGTACTATACGGGCCGGGTGCACAAGATGGGGGAGGTGCATGATGGCAATACGGTGATGGATTGGATGCCGCAGGAACAAGAGCGGGGCATCACCATCACCAGCGCGGCGACAACCTGCTTCTGGCGCGACCACCAGATCAACATCATCGACACGCCGGGCCATGTGGATTTCACGGCGGAGGTGGAACGTTCCCTGCGGGTGCTGGATGGCGCGGTGGGTGTATTTTGTGCGGTGGGGGGGGTGCAGCCGCAGTCGGAGACGGTGTGGCGGCAGGCGAACAAATACAAGGTGCCGCGGATCGCGTTCGTGAACAAAATGGACCGGACGGGGGCGGATTTCGAACGGACGGTGAAGCAGATGCGGGAGCGCCTGCGGACGCTGGCGGTGCCGATCCAGATACCGTGGGGCCGCGAAGAAAACTTCAAGGGAATGGTGGATCTGATCCGCATGAGGCTGCTGACGTTCGACGAGGCGTCGCTGGGGGCCAAGATGGTGGCGGGAGACATTCCCGAGGAATTGGCGGCGGCGGCGAAAAAGGCGCGCGAGGCGCTGCTGGAGGCGGTGGCGGAGTCGGACGAGGCGCTGCTGAACGCATATCTGGACGAGGGGGACCTTTCGGTGGAGGCGTTGCAGGCGGGAATCCGCAAGGCTACGGTGAACGGGATTCTGGTGCCGGTGCTGTGCGGAACGAGCCTGCACAACCAGGGCGTCCAGCCGCTGCTGGATGCGGTGGTGGATTTCCTGCCGTCGCCCGTGGATGTGCCGGCGGTGAAGGGGCGGCATCCGAAGACGGACGAAGAGGTGGAGCGGACCACGGGGGATTTCGAGCCGCTGTGCGCGCTGGCGTTCAAGGTGGCGACGGATCCGTTCGTGGGCAAATTGATTTTCATGCGGGTGTATTCGGGCGAATTGAAGAAAGGCGCAAATGTGTTCAATCCGCGCACGCAGAAGCGCGATCGCCTCATGCGGCTGATCCGGCTGCATGCCAACCAGCGCGAGGAAGTGGACACGCTGTTTTCAGGCGAGATCGGGGCGATCGCGGGAATCAAGGGCGTGGGCACGGGCGATACGCTGTGCGCGGAGCAGAAGCCGATCGTGCTGGAGCGAATCGTGTTTCCGGAGCCGGTGGTGTCGATGGCCATTGAGCCGAAGACGCAGGCCGACAAAGAAAAAATGCAGGCCGCGTTGCAAGATTTGGCGGATGAGGATCCGACGTTCCGTGTGGGACAAAATGCAGAAACGGGCCAGACGATCATCCAGGGAATGGGCGAATTGCATTTGGAAATCTTGCGCGATCGAATGTTGCGGGAATATAAAGTGCAAGCCAATGCGGGACGCCCGATGGTCGCTTATCGCGAGACGATTACCCAAGCGGGCACGGCGGAATTCGTGTTTGACCGCGAGCTGGGCGGCAAGCGGCATTTTGCGATGGTGGGGCTCGCGCTGGAAAAAAATGAACGCGGTGCGGGAAATAGTGTTGACTTCCGTTTGGCGTCTGATTTAATGCCGCACGATTTTCGATCCGTTGTGGAGGAAGGAATTCACGACGGGTTGAGTACAGGTGTGTTGGGAAATTTCCCTCTGGTCGACATCCGGGTGACAGTGGTCAACGGCCAATGGCATCCCGTCGACTCGACGGAAATTGCGTTTCGATCGGCGGCTTCGATGTCGCTGCGAGAGGCGGTGCGATCTTCACACCCGGCCGTTCTGGAGCCCATCATGGCGCTCGAGATCGTGGTGCCCGAGGAACACTTGGGCGACGTGCTGGGTGATTTGAACATGCGCCGCGGCCAGGTGAAGGACGTGGCGCAGCGGGATGGAACGCGGGTGATTGAGGCGTCGGTGCCGTTGGCGGAGCTGTTTGGCTATGCGACGACATTGCGTTCTTTGACACGTGGACGCGCTGGGTACACGATGGAACCGACCCGGTTCGATGTAGTGCCGGAAAACTTGAGTCAAGAATTGATGAACCGTTGACAGAGAAGAGAACATGAGCGGACAACGAATCAGAATACGGTTGAGGGCTTTCGACCACAGAATGCTGGACCAGTCGGCCAGCGAAATCGTGGAAACCACCAAGCGCACGGGCGCCCGGGTAGCGGGACCGATCCCGATGCCGACGCGCGTCGAGCGCTACACGGTGAACCGCAGCGTTCACGCGGACAAGAAGTCCATGGAACAGTTCGAAATCCGCACGCACAAGCGCTTGCTGGATATCATTGACCCCACGGCCAAGACGGTGGATGAGCTGAAGAAGCTGAATCTGCCCGCCGGCGTGGACATCCAGATCAAGATCTAAGGGGGAGGACGTCCATGCAAACATTGATTGGAAAGAAGATTGGCATGACCCGCGTCTATGATGACAGCGGAGTGCAAGTTCCCGTGACGGTCGTCCAGGTGGGCCCCTGCGTGGTGGTCCAGCGCAAGAGCGCCAAGCCGGATGGCTACGAAGCTGTTCAGCTCGGGTTCGAGGAGCAGAAGGAATCGCGCCTGACGAAGGCGGAGCAGGGCCACTTCAAGAAGGCGGGCACCAAGGCCCAGAAGGTTGTGCGCGAAGTGCGCGTGGAAGCCGACGAGGCGGCCAAGGCTGGCGACGTGCTGACGGCGGCGATGTTCGACGGCGTGAAGTTCGTGGACGTGCTGGGCCATACCAAGGGCCGAGGCTTCCAGGGTGTTGTCAAGCGTTTCCAGTTCGCGGGCGGCCGCGCCAGCCATGGTGGCGGATGGAACCGCAAGCCGGGCTCGATCGGAAACCGCGAGTGGCCGGCGCGCGTGTTTAAGAACAAGAAGTTGCCGGGCCACATGGGTTCGGTGGACATCACGACCCAGAATTTGCGGGTGGTCAAGGTCTTGACCGACGACCACGCGCTGTTGCTGGAGGGCGCGGTGCCTGGCCCCGTGGGCGGGATCGTGCTGGTGCGTAAAGCGATCAAGAAGGCGTAGGCGTCATGAGCAAAGTGGCAGTATACAATTTGAGCGGCGAAGCGGCCGGCGAGAAGGAATTCGCCGACGGGCTTCTGGAAACCAAGCGCGGCGCCCAAGCCGTGCTGGATGTGGTGACGGCCTACCGCGCGGGTCTCCGCGCGGGGACGGCGTCCACCAAGACGCGCGACGAGGTGAGCGGCGGTGGCCGCAAGCCCTACAAGCAGAAGGGAACCGGCCGGGCCCGCCAGGGTTCGATCCGTTCGCCCATCCTGCGCGGCGGTGGCATCGTGTTTGGTCCCCATCCGCGGGATTATTCGAAGAAGGTCAACAAGAAGCTGGCCGTGCTGGCGTTTCGCCGCGCGCTGAGCGAGAAGATTTCCTCGGGTGCGGTGGTGGTGGCCGAGGGCCTCGACAAGATCGAGCCGAAGACCAAGGCCGTGGCGGCGTTGCTGAAGAAAATCGGCGGCGGACGCGCGGTGTTGTTCGTGACGGCCGAATCGAACAAGAATCTGAACTTGGCGGCGCGCAACGTCACGAAGGTCGAAGTGACGACCGCTTCGCAGGCGAATACCTATCAGGTCTTCCGCTATCCGGTCATCGTGACGGATGCGGCCGGACTGGAAGCCTTGCAGACGCGCCTCTCGGAAGGGGTGGAACAATGAGCAAGCTGATCGTCAAGAAAATGCTGATGACGGAAAAGGGCAGCCGCCTCAAAGAGGTGGGGAACCAGTATATTTTCGAGGTGGACCGGGATGCAAACAAGCTGGAAATCCGCCGTGCGGTGGAACAGCAGTTCAACGTCAAGGTGAAGGACGTGAACACGATGATGCGCCAGGGCAAAGCCAAGCGCCAGCGGACCATGTCGTATGGCCGCACATCGGTGTGGAAACGCGCGGTGGTGACGCTTCAGGACGGCCAGTCCATCGAAATGGCATAGCGAGGATCGAACATGGGCCTGAAAACATATAAGCCGAAGACAGCGGCACTGCGTTTCACGACGCTTTCGGATTTCGAAGGCGTGAGCAAGAAGCGCCCCGAGAGCCGGCTGATCCAGATCAAGAAAAGCAAGAGCGGCCGCAATTCCCAGGGACGGATCACGATCCGCCACCGCGGCGGCGGCCACAAGAAGTTCCTTCGTTTGGTGGATTTCAAACGGCACGACAAGCTGGACATTCCGGCCAAGGTGCAGGCGATCGAGTACGATCCGAACCGCACGGCCCGTTTGGCCCTGCTGGCCTACGCGGATGGCGAGAAACGCTATATCCTGGCTCCCAACGGAGTGAAGGAGGGCGCCACCTTGCTGGCCAGTCCGAAGGCGGAGCCGGTTCCGGGAAATTCCCTTCCCTTGTCGGCCATTCCCCTGGGAATGCCCATCCATGCGATCGAGCTGGTGCCGGGCGCCGGCGCCAAGCTGGTTCGCAGCGCGGGCATGGTTTCGCGCATCGCCGCCCGCGACGACGTGTATTCCCACATCAAGCTTCCCTCGGGCGAAACCCGCAAGATCAGCTCGGCCTGCTATGCAACGGTGGGCCAGGTGGGCAATCTCGAACATGAAAACATTTCGCTGGGCAAGGCCGGCCGCAAGCGCTGGAAGGGCATCCGCCCGACCGTTCGCGGCGTGGCGATGAACCCGGTGGACCATCCGATGGGTGGCGGCGAAGGCCGCACTTCCGGTGGCGGACACCCGGTGACGCCGTGGGGACAGCTCACAAAGGGCAAGCGGACGCGCAGCAAGCGCAAGCCGTCGGGTAAGTTTATCGTGCAACGCAGAAAGAAGTAGGATCATGACGCGCTCAATCAAAAAAGGTCCGTATGTGGAAGACCACCTCATGAAGAAGGTGGAGGCCTTGGCGGCCAGCGGCGCCAAGCGGCCGATCAAGACGTGGTCGCGCCGGAGCATGATTTTGCCGGAATTCGTGGGCCAGACCTTTTCGGTCCACAACGGCAAGGTGTTCACGAGCGTGTTTGTGACGGAAAACATGGTGGGACATCGCTTGGGCGAATTTTCGCCGACGCGCACGTTCCGCAAGCATGGTGCCGCGACGGATAAGACCATCGCGCTGAAGTAAGAGTTTTGGATGATGGGCTTCCGTCGTGGATTGCGGCTCTTGTGGGCCGTTCCGGTGGTGGGAGCCGCAGTGGCGGCGGGCTGGTTTTCCGGTTCGCAGCGTCTGGAAAAGAGTTCTTTGATCGAAGCGCCGGCGACCGCGCCGGCACGTCTTGAGGAGGAGCAGAGAGTTGTTTCTTTGCCCCCGGTTGAGGCGGAGACGGCCGAGCTTTCGGTGCAGTCCGCGTTGGATGTGGAAACAAACACCATCCGCGTGGACGGGCACGCAGCAGCGGCCGTGGGAGGCGCGGCGGATGGCCAAAACGACGAGTTGCTGAACCTGTTGACGGGCGAGTCCCGGTTGGTGACGGTCCGGCTGGCGAAGGAAATCGAAGGATTGCGCAGCGATCTGGAGGACCAAAGCCGGCGGATCCGGAAGCTGAGCGAGGCGTTGGCCGAAGCACAGGCTGCTCTGGACCTGAAAGAGGAGCAGCGGGTGCAGTCGGTGGATTCCGCGGTGGAAACGCCGATGGATGTCCCCGTGGAGTCGAGGATCGTGGATTCAAACGCGGAACTGGGCTTGGTGGTGCTGGATCAGGGTGCACGGCAAGGCGTGAGGTATGGGCTTCCGCTGACGGTCATGCGTGACCGGAGGCGTGTGGCGCGGATCCGGGTCGTGGATGTGAGAGAGAGAGTGGCTGGTGCGGCGGTCGAGGAGACCGCGCGAGGCGACTACCCCCAAAAGGGGGACCGAGCGGTGCTGATTCGGCCGGAAGGTCCCTGAGGAACGAGACAATGGAAATCAAAGCAGTATCGAAATATGTGCGAATGTCGCCGACCAAGGCGCGGGATCTGACGCGGGCCATCACGGGCAAGAGCGTGGGCGAAGCGTTGCAGGCGGTGGAGTTGAACAAGCGCAAGGCGGCGGTGTGCATCGGAAAAACGCTGAAGTCGGCGATTGCCAATGCGGAAAACAATGCCGAATTGTCCGCCGACAAGTTGTACGTGGCTTCGGCCGTGATCGAGAATGGCCCGACCATTCCCCGGTATTGGCCGCGGGCCCGTGGGTCGGCCGCTCCGATCCGTAAGAAAATGAGCCACATTCGCGTGACACTGACGGATGAGAAGCCGTCGAAGAAGTAGCCGGATTTAGAGAGAACAAGGAGGCGCATTTTGGGCCAAAAAGTCAATCCAATCGCGTTCCGCACAGCGGCCCACAAGCAGTGGAAGAGCCGCTGGTTTGCGGAGAGGAAAGAGTTCGGCAACCTGTTGAACGAGGATCTGATGATCCGCGACATGGTTCGCGAAAAACTGAAGGATGCGGCCGTGGCCGACATCGTGATCGAACGCTATGCGCAGCGCGCCCGCGTGTCGGTCTACACCGCCCGTCCCGGCGTGGTGATCGGACGGAAGGGCGAAGGCATCGACAAGCTCCGCGAAGAGCTGAGTGCCAAGACCGGCAAGGAAATCTACGTGGAGATCAAGGAAGTCCGCAATCCGGATGCCAATGCGCAGCTGGTGGCGGAGAACATCGCGCTCCAGCTGGAGCGCCGTGTGGCCTTCCGCCGCGCCATGAAGCGCGCGCTGCAGTTGGCGATGGACATGGGTGCTTTGGGCATCCGCGTTCAGGCCTGCGGCCGCCTGGGCGGCGCCGAACTGGCCCGCGTGGAGCACTACATGGTGGGCAAGGTGCCGCTGCAGACGCTTCGCGCGGATGTGCAGTACGGTTTTGCCGAAGCCAACACCATGGCCGGCAAGGTCGGCGTGAAGTGCTGGATTTGCCAGAAGCCTGAATCGGCCGCCCCGGCCCCGAGCAAGGAGAAATCTTATGCCCCTTATGCCTAAACGTGTGAAGTATCGCCAAAGCCAGCGCGGCTCGCGCAAGGGCATGGCGATGTCCGGCAATACCTTGGCGTTTGGCGAGTATGGCCTGCGCGCGATGGAGCGTTGCTGGATCACGAACATCCAGATCGAAGCCTGCCGCGTGGCGATGAACCGCGAAATGAAGCGCAAGGGCAAGCTGTGGATCCGCATCTTCCCGGATAAATCCTATTCGAAGAAGCCCCTTGAAGTCCGCATGGGCAAGGGCAAGGGCGCGATCGAAGGATGGGTGGCGGTGGTCCGTCCCGGGCGCATTTTGTTCGAGATGGATGGAATCAGCGAATCGCAAGCGGTGGAATGCCTCCGTCTGGCGGCCACCAAACTGCCGATCCGCACGGTGTTCGTGCGGCGCGGGGTTACCCTGTAGGAGGAGTCGACCGATGAAGGCAAGAGAAGTCCGTGATTTGTCGGCCGATGAGCAGGCGCAGAAGCTTGCCGAGGTCGAGAAGGAATTGTTTAACCTGCGCATCCAGAAGGCCGCCGGCCAACTGGAGAAGCCAGACCGCATCCGGGTGGTCAAACGCGAGATCGCGCGCATCAAGACGGTCATGAATCAGGCGAAAGCCGCGAGGTAGGCGATATGGCGACAGAAGAAAGAAATCAGCGCAAAGAGCGCTCTGGCGTTGTGATGAGCGATGCCATGGACAAGACGGTGGTGGTGCAGGCCGAGCGTCGCATTGCCCATCCGGTCTACGGGAAAATCATGCGCCGGAGCAAGAAATACTACGCGCATGACGAGAAGAACGAAGCGAAGAAGGGCGACAAGGTGGTCATCACCGAGACCCGCCCGCTGAGCAAGACGAAGCGGTGGCGTTTGGTGGAGATCACCACTCGCGCCAGCCAGAATGAGGTGGCGAAATGATCCAGATGGAAACCGAATTGCCGGTGGCGGATAACACCGGCGCTCGCTTGGCCAAGTGCATCAAGGTGCTGGGCCAGCGCAAGACGGTGGCGCACATCGGAGACATCATCCGGGTGTCTATCCGCGAAGCCCAGCCGGTGGGCATGGTCAAGAAGGGCGAAGTGGCCCGCGCCTTGATCATCCGCACGGCGGCCCCGATCCGCCGGCCCGATGGTTCGACGCTGTCGTTCGACCACAATGCGGTGATCCTGATCGACGATCAGAAGAATCCGCGCGGCAGCCGCATCTTCGGGCCCGTGGCCCGCGAGTTGCGCGATATGAACTACATGAAGGTCATCTCCCTGGCCCCCGAGGTGCTGTGATGAGCAAGATCAAGATGCATGTCCGCCGCGGCGACATCGTGCGCGCCATTTCCGGCGCGGATGCCGACGGCAAGAAGACGGGCAAGGTGTTGAAGACGTATCCCTCCAAGGGACGCGTGCTGGTCGAAGGGTTCAACTTCGTCAAGAAGCATATGCGCAAGTCGCAGGACAATCCCAGCGGCGGCATTGTCACCAAGGAGGCGCCGATGGCGTCCTCGAAGCTGGTGGTGGTGACCCGCGCCGCGAAGAAGACGGATAAGGAATAGGGCGGTACATCATGTCGATCCTTAAAGAGAAATATCAGAAAGAAGTGGTGAAGGCGCTGAAGGCCACCGGGAGGTTCCCCTCCACGATGGACATTCCGCGGCTTTCCAAGGTGGTGGTCAACATGTCCGTCAATGCGATGGTGGACCGCGACACCCTCAAGTTGGTGGCCGATGACCTGGCGAAGATCACCGGGCAGCGCCCGTCGATCCGCAAGGCGACGAAGAGCATCTCCAATTTCAAGCTGCGCGAGGGCATGCCCATCGGCGCGAAGGTGACGCTCCGCGGCGCCCGGATGTACGAGTTCATCGAGCGGCTGATCCACGCCACCCTTCCGCGTATCCGCGACTTTCGCGGCGTATCGCCGAAGGCGTTCGATGGACGCGGGAATTACACGCTGGGCCTGAAGGAGCAGACGTTGTTCCCGGAAATCGAGGCGGACAAGGTCAAGCGGGTCCAGGGCATGGACATTACGATCGTGACCACCGCGAAAAACAATGCGGATGCCAAGGAGCTGTTGAAGCTGCTGGGCATTCCGTTCGCCAATTCGTAAGCGGAAAGAGAGGAAGACCTTGGCTAAGACATCATGGATGGTGAAGGCGTCGCGCGAACCGAAGTTCGCTGTGCGCGGATATTGCCGGTGCCGGCGTTGTGGACGTTCCCGCGCCTATATTCGGAAATTCCAACTGTGCCGTATTTGCTTCCGCGAACTGGCGTCTGAAGGAAAGATCCCCGGCGTCGTGAAAGCTAGCTGGTAGGACGGAGAAAGAAACGATATGAGCTGTTCTGATCCCATCGCGGACATGCTGACCTGCATCCGCAACGCAAGCAAGGCCGGTCTACCGGTCACCGAGATGAGCCATTCCCGCATGAAAGCAGAAGTGGCCCGAATCTTGAAGAAGGAAGGCTACATCGCCGATGTGGCCGAAGGCGACGACGAGGGCAAGAAGCGCCTGCGCGTTGTTTTGAAGTACGATTACAACGAGAAACCCATCATCCAGCAGCTTCGCCGCGTGAGCAAGCCGGGTCTGCGCCGCTATGTGGCGGCCGCCGACATCCCGCGCGTGCGGGGCGGCCTGGGGACGACCGTGCTGAGCACGAGCCGTGGAATCATGTCCGACCGCGAGGCCCGTGCGGCCAAAGTGGGCGGCGAAGTGATCTGCCAGGTCTGGTAACCGGAGGCGAGAAACAATATGTCGAGAATTGGAAAACAACCCGTGGTCTTGCCGGCGGGCGTATCCGTCAGCCTGGCGGACGGGGTGGTGACTCTCAAGGGTCCCAAAGGCGAGCTGTCGCAGAAACTACCGGAAACGGTCGCTGTGGCCCAGGAAGGGGCTGCGCTGAACGTGGTCCGTAAGAGCGATGACAAGCAGAGTCGCGCCGATCATGGAACGATTCGCGCGTTGCTGCAGAACATGGTGGTGGGCGTCAAGGAGGGATATAGCCGCGAACTGGAAATCCAGGGCGTTGGTTTCCGCGCCTCGATTGCCGGCAAGCAACTGACGATGAACGTCGGTTACTCCCACCCGGTGGACTATACGGTGCCGGAAGGCATCACGGTGACGGTGACCGACGGCGTGCAGCTCAAGGTCAGCGGCATTGACAAACAGTTGGTTGGACAGGTGAGTGCGCGCATCCGCGCCTTCCGTCCGCCCGAGCCCTACAAGGGCAAGGGTGTGCGGTACAAGGATGAGCGTGTGCGCCGGAAAGCGGGCAAGACGGTGGCTTAATCATGAAAGTCAAAAATCTCAACGATTATCGGGTTCGTCGGCATTTGCGCCTTCGTCAGAAGCTGCAAGGAACGGCGGAGCGTCCGCGCATGAGCGTGTTTATCTCCAACAAGCATCTCTATGTGCAGTTCATCGACGATGGCGCCGCCAAGACCTTGGCTGCGGTTTCGACGCTGAATGGCGGTCTGAAAGACCAGAAGCTGAATGTCGCCACCGCGAAGCAGCTCGGAGCCCTGGCGGCGAAGGCCGCGCAGGAAAAGGGCATCGCGTCGGTCGTGTTCGACCGCGGCGGCTTTGCCTATCGCGGACGCTTGCAGGCTTTGGCGGATGCCGCACGCGAAGGCGGACTGAAATTCTAGGCCTCCCATATCAAGGCAAGAGGAAAACCGGATGATGAAACGCGAATTCAAGAAGAACGAAGAACAGAAGAGCCCCGGCGAAGCAACCGAGCGCGTAGTGGCGGTGAACCGCTGCGCCAAGGTGGTGAAGGGCGGTCGGCGCTTCAGCTTTTCCGCCCTCGTGGTGGTGGGCGATCGGAATGGCCAGGTCGGTTTTGCGCTGGGCAAGGCCCGCGAAAATGCGGATGCCATTCGGAAGGCTACCGAAATGGCCCGTCGCAATATGATCAAGGTGACGATGAACGACCGGACCATTCCCCATGAGGTGATGGGCCACTGTGGCGCCTCGCGCGTCATGCTCAAGCCCGCCTCCAAGGGAACGGGTGTCATCGCGGGCGGCGGCGCCCGGGCCGTGCTGGATCTCGCGGGAGTCCGTGACGTCCTGGCCAAGTCGCTGGGTGCCTCCAGCGCCCTCAATGTCGTCAAGGCTACCATGAACGGTTTGGTGCAGCTGCGCTCCCGCGAGGAGACGGCGGCGCTCCGCCAGTAGAGAACGAAAGAGCAGGCAATCCATGAATTTGCATACGCTAAAAAACACCCGGGGCGCCAAAAAGCGCCGCATGCGCGTGGGCCGGGGGGAATCCTCGGGCAAGGGCCGGACCGCCGGCAAGGGAAACAAGGGGCAGATGAGCCGTACGGGCCACAAGCACAAACCTTTGTTCGAAGGTGGCCAGATGAAGCTGATCCGCCGGGTCCCGAAACGGGGCTTCACCAGCATGAACCGCGTGGAATACGCGGCCCTGAACATCGGCGAACTGTCGGCGTTGCTGACGGGCGACATCACGCCGGAAGCCTTGGTCCAGGCAGGACGCGTCGGCGCGAAGAGCTTGATCAAGATCCTGAGCGGCGGAGAAGTCTCTGGCGCCCGCAAGGTTTCGGCCCATGCCTTTAGCGCGGCGGCCAAGGCCAAGATCGAACAGGCCGGCGGGACCTGCATCGTCATTTCCCGAGCGACCTGAACCGAAAGGTGATCCGATGCTCTCTGCTTTCACGAATAGTCTCAAGATCCCCGAGCTGCGGCAGCGCATTTTCTTCACGATTGCGCTGATCTTCGTGTGCCGTCTCGTCTCCGTGATCCCGACTCCGGGCGTGGATGCGGCGATGTTGCGGACCATCATGGACCGCATGGCGGCGGCAGGGGGCAACATCGGTTTCATGGGAATGCTGGATCTATTCAGCGGCGGTGCGTTGACACAGGCGGCGATCGGCGCGCTGGGCATCATGCCCAGTATCAGCGCCTCGATCATCCTGCAGTTGCTGACAGCCGTGGTTCCCTCCTTGGAGAAGCTGGCTCGCGACGGCGATGCCGGCCGCCAGCAGATCATCCAGTATGGCCGCTACCTGACCGTGGGTCTTTGCATCCTGCAGGGATATGCCATGGCGTCGGTGCTGCTGCGTCCTGCCGCGATGGGGTTGCAGGTGATGGAAGGGGAGGTCGTGGTCACGATGGCCCGGATTCCGTTCCTCCTCCTGACGATCCTGACGATGACAACGGGTACGATGATACTGATGTGGCTGGGCGAACAGATCACCTCTCGTGGCATTGGAAATGGCATTTCGTTGATCATCACCATCAGCATTGTGAGTCGCTTGCCGGGTGCCATTTCGCAGGCGGCCAGCATGTTCCAGAACGGTTCCGCCAACATCTTCATGCTGGTTGCGATGCTGCTTCTGGTGTTTCTGGTGATTGGCGGCGTGATTGCCGTGACGCAGGCCCAGCGGAAAATCCCGGTGCAGTACGCGAAGCGCGTGGTCGGCCGCAAGACCTATGGCGGACAGAGCACCTACATGCCTCTTCGTGTGAACTATTCCGGCGTCATGCCGATTATCTTCGCCCAGGCCATCCTGATGTTTCCCCAGCGGATTCTGATGATGGTGCCCATCGATGCGGTGAAGACGTTTGCCCAGGTCTACCTGCGCGACGGCGGACCGGCCTATCTCATCATGTATTCGCTGATGATTCTCTTCTTTTCCTACTTCTGGGTGGCCACCCAGTTCCATCCCGTGCAGATTGCGGACGATCTGAAGAAGTATGGCGGCTACGTGCCTGGCATCCGGCCCGGAAAGCCGACGGCGGAATTCCTGGATCGCGTGATGACCCGCATCACGTTGGCGGGCGCCGTGTTTTTGACGGTGATTGCCGTGTTGCCCATGATTCTGGCCAGCTCGTTCCACATCCCCGGAATGGTGGCGCAGTTCTTCGGCGGCACCAGCCTGCTGATCATCGTGGGCGTCATGCTGGATACCATGCGCCAAGTGGAATCGCACCTGGTCACGCGTCACTATGACGGCTTCTTGCGCAAGGGACATCTGCGCGGCCGCCGCTAACCGCAAGGAAAAGGAACGCATGAAAGCCATCATTCTTCTGGGAGCGCCGGGCGCGGGCAAGGGCACGTTGGCCGAAGGGATCCGCGGATCCACCGATTACCTCCATGTTTCCACCGGCGACATGCTGCGTGCGGCGATCAAGGCCGGGAGTCCGACGGGGCTGGAAGCGAAGTCGTTCATGGAAAAGGGCGAACTGGTTCCGGATGGCGTGATCATGCGTATCGTGGGCGAGCGCCTCGCGCAAGGGAAGCCTTCCGACAAGTACATGTTCGATGGATTTCCCCGTACTCCGGAGCAGGCCCGTCTGCTGGACGAGACGCTGGCGAAAAGCGGTGCTTCCGTGAATCAGGTGTTTTTGCTCGAAGTCCCCACGCCGGTGATCGTCAGCCGCTTGAGCGGTCGCCGGATTTGCAAGGGCTGTGGCGCGGTCTATCACGTCACGAACATTCCCTCCAAGGTGGAGGGGGTCTGCGACCAGTGCGGTGGCGCGCTGTATCAGCGACCAGATGATAGCGAGGCCACCGTTTTAAACCGTCTGGAAGTGTACCAGCGTCAAACGGCCAGCCTGATCGATTTTTATGAGAAAAAGGGCATCTTGATCCGCATCAACGCCGGGACGAATCCTCAGGCGGCTACCGCGGAGCTGATGTCCAAGCTGGCTTAGGCTTGCTCGGAAGATGATCCCCATCAAGACCCCGGAGGAGTTGAAGCGCATGCGTGTGGCATGCCGCCTCTCCGCCGAGCTCTTGGCGGAGGTGGCGGCTCAGGTTCGTCCGGGCGTCACCACCGGCGAACTGGATCTGTTCGCCGCCGGGAGAATGAAGGAGCTTGGAGTCAAGAGCGCGTTCTTTGGATACGGAGGATTTCCGGGTTACACGTGCATTTCCCTCAATGAGGAGGTGGTGCACGGAATTCCGGGGCCCCGCGTGATCAATGCCGGCGATATCGTCAGCGTGGATCTCGGCGTGGTGGCGGAAGGATTCATTGGCGACAATGCCACGACGGTTCGCGTGGGGCAGGTGGATGCCATGACCGACCGTCTGTGCAGGATTTGCGAAGCCTCGCTGGCGGCAGGAATTGATGCCGCCCGTGCCGGTGGACGGTTGGGCGATATTGGCCACGCTGTCCAGACGGTGGCCGAGGCGGCAGGATTTTCGGTGGTCAGGGATTTTTGCGGACATGGCGTTGGCCAGAAGCTGCACGAGGAACCCCAGGTGCCCAACTTCGGGCAGGCGGGGAAAGGTCCGGTGCTGAAGCCCGGGATGACGTTGGCGATTGAGCCGATGATCAATCAGGGCACGTGGAAGGTGGACGTTTTGTCGAACGGTTGGACGGTGAAGACCCGGGACCGGAAGCGTTCGGCCCACTATGAGCATACGGTGCTGGTGGTGGAGTCGGGCCCTGCGGAAATCTTGACGTGCGCGGAAAAGAAATAATTGTGCTGGACGCGGAGTTGACCGGTGTGATAGACATGCGGGCTTTCCGTGCCAGATTAGGGAACGGATACGAGTTTACGGCGTTCGTTCCGCGGGAAAAATGGCCCGCGTCCGGTTGGGTTTTCCATCCGGGCGCTCGGGTGCGTGTGTCCCTGTCGCCGTTTGATATGTCGTGCGGAGAAATTGTGGAAGTCTTGAAGATAGAGGCGGAGAGATGAAAGTAAGAACATCGGTTAAACGGATTTGCGAGCGCTGCAAGATTGTGCGTCGCAAGGGCGTGGTGCGGGTCATCTGCACCGATCTGCGTCACAAGCAGCGTCAAGGTTAAGCTCAGGAGAAGAAGAAAAATGCCCAGAGTGATTGGTGTCGATATCCCGGGGAAAAAACGCGTCGAGTACGCGTTGCGGTACATTTATGGTGTGGGGCCGGCCCGTGCCAAGGAATTGGTTGAACGGCTGAAAATCAGCCCGGAAAAGAAGGCGGACGATTTGTCGGGCGAAGAAATCGCCAGTCTGTCGAAGCTTCTTCAGGAAGAGTATGTGGTGGAAGGTGACCTGCGCCGCGAGGTGTCGGGAAACATCCGCCGCCTGATTGCCGTGAACTGCTACCGTGGCATCCGGCACCGCAAGGGCCTGCCGGTCCGCGGTCAGCGCACCAGCACGAACGCCCGCACCCGCAAGGGGCCGCGCAAGACCGTGGGTGCCGTTCGCGGCAAGGAAGCCCGCTCGGCCGTCAAGAGTGCCGCCCCCGCAGCCCCCGCCAGCAAGTAGAGGATTGAGACATGGCAGAAGAAAACAAAGATGATGTGAAGGCGCAAGCTGCGCCCGCCGCCGAAGCCGCCCCTGCGGCCGCCGAAGCCACCGCCGATGGAGAAGCGAAAGCTGTCCGCCGCCGCGCCAAGGGTGCCAAGAACGTGCCCGTGGGAGTGGTGCACATTCTGGCGTCCTTCAACAACACCACCGTCAGCATCAGTGATCCCCGTGGCAACGTGATTTCGTGGAGCAGTGGTGGCCGTTGCGGTTTCAAGGGTTCCCGCAAGAGCACCGCCTATGCCGGAACGGTTGTCTGCCAGGAAGCCTGCAAGGTGGCCTTGGGCTATGGCCTGCATGAGGTCGAAATCCTGGTGCAGGGTCCCGGCTCCGGCCGTGAATCCGCCATCCGCGCTGTTCAGGCGGCCGGCTTGACGATTTCGGGCATCAAGGACATCACTCCGATTGCTCACAACGGATGCCGCGCGCGGAAGCGCCGTCGCGTATAACCATTTCAAGACAGGAAGGAATTTCACCATGGGCAGATACATTGGACCGGCGTGCAAGCGTTGCCGTCGGCAGGGAATGAAGCTCTTTTTGAAGGGCGATCGTTGTTATATGGCCAAGTGCCCGATTGAGCAGGGCCATTCGATTCCAGGCATGCACGGTGGCCGCCGTCCCCGCCTGAAGGACTACGGCGTCCAACTTCAGGAAAAGCAGCGCCTTCGCAACATGTACGGCATGCAGGAAGGCCAGTTCCGCCTGTTCTTCCAGCGCGCCCTTCGCGCCCGTGGCGTTACCGGTGAAATGCTGCTGCAAGCCCTCGAAATGCGCTTGGACAACATCGTCTACCGCATGGGGTTGGCTCCGTCGCGCCGCGCCGCCCGCCAGTTCGTTCGCCACGGTCACATCCGCGTCAACAACGTCAAGGTCAACATCCCATCCTACAAGGTGAAGCCCGGAGAAGTGATCCAGGCCCGCGACGTCAAGCGCAGCCGCGAATACTCGAAGGCCCATCTGGATGCCGCCGAAAGCCGCGGATGGCCTGCTTGGCTGAGCGTGGACAAGTCCGAGTTCAAGGCGGTGGTCGACCACGTGCCGACCCGCGAAGAGATCGCGCCTGTTGTCAACGAGCAGTTGATCGTCGAATTGTATTCGAAGTAACCCCCTGATTCCGAAACCCGCCATACGCTCCGGCCAACGCCCGGAGCTGGCAAGGAGATACACATGAGTACCCGCCTCAATCGGTTTGAGATGCCCAAGTTCGTCGCCAAGGACGAAGCTACGGCCACCTCGACCTATGCCCAGTTCACCGCCGAGCCTTTCGAGGCCGGCTATGGCCGCACCATCGGCAACTCCCTTCGTCGCGTGCTGTTGTCCTCGCTCGAGGGGGCTGCGATTTCTTCCGTCCGCATCCAGGGTGCTGAACATGAGTTCTGCCACCTGAAGGGTTGCGTCGAGGATGTCACCGACATCGTGTTGAACCTCAAGAAGGTCCTGCTCAAGATGTACACCCGCACTCCCAAGATGCTCCGCATCAAGGTCAAAGGTCCCGGTGATGTCACGGCGGGCGATATCCAACTGGATTCTTCCGTCGAAGTCCTCAATCCCGACCAGCACATTTGTACGCTGGACACGGATGGATCCTTTGACGCCGAGGTCGAAGTCAAGATCGGCCGTGGCTATTGCCCCGCCGAGTGGAACAAGAAGCCCGAGCAGGAAATCGGCCTGATTCCCATCGACGCCCTCTTTTCCCCTGTTCGTCGCGTCAAGTACGCCGTGGATAACACACGCGTGGGCCGCCGGACCGACTACGACAAGCTTGTGCTTGAAGTCTGGACGGACGGTCGCATCGGCCCCGACGAGGCCCTGACGCTCTCCGCAGCCATCCTGCGCCACCACCTCGACGTGTTTGTCAATTTCGACAAGGATATCGTCGAATTCCAGGAAAATGAAAAGTCTGTGGATCCCGCTCGCGAAGAGATGACCAAGAAATTGTCCATCAGCGTGAACGAGATCGAGCTGAGCGTGCGCGCCGCCAACTGTCTCAACAACGCCAACATCACCACCGTGGGCGAGTTGGCCCAGAAGACCGAGGCCGAAATGCTCAAGTACCGCAACTTCGGCAAGAAGTCGCTGAACGAAATCAAGCAAAAGCTGACGGAAATGGGACTTTCGCTGGGTATGACATTCGATGCCGACCTGCTGAAGGCCCCCTCGACCGAAGCGTAATTTAGTAAGGAGCTCCTCCCATGCGTCATCGCAAGTTAACTGTTAAACTGGGCCGTACTTCCTCGCAACGCGAAGCGCTGTTTGCGAACATGGTCAGCAACCTCATCCTCGCCAAACGAATCACGACCACGATTGCCAAGGGCCGCGCCACCAAGCGTCTCGCTGACAAGATGGTCACGGTTGGCAAGAAGGGAACGCTGGCGGCTCGCCGTCAGGCGCTGTCTTCCCTCAAGCAGGAGAAAGCGGTTGCCGAATTGTTTGCCGCCGTGGCGCCGGCCATGAAGGACCGACAGGGCGGCTACACCCGTCTGATCAAGCTTGGTAAGCGCATGAGCGACAGCAGCGAAATGTGCATCCTCGAATGGGTGGACTTTGTTCCCAAGGCCAAGAAGGTCAAGAAGGCCGATGCGGAAGCTCCCAAGGATGCCAAGGAAAAGGGGAAAAAGGACGACGAGAAGAAGTAAGTTCTTTCCGTTCTCTTTGTCAAAGCGGCGCTCTTCCGGAGCGCCGCTTTTTTTGTCCAACGGTCACGGACGGGGAGTTGTGGATTTGGCCAGGCTCACGCGCTGTTTCTTGAGGCTGCGGTCGAGTCGCGTTTTTTCAACATGGCACGTATGGCAAAGGGCGAACAGGTTGGTGATTTCATTGCTTCCGCCGTTCATCAGGGCGGCGGCGTGGTCCATCTCCAGATGATTGGTGGCACTGCAAACCACGCATTTCCATCCGTCCCGTTCAAATGCAGTCACTTTGCGGACCCAGGAAAATTCGCGTGGCGTGTTCTCGCTGAAGGGAACGTTGACCAGCCCCGCATTATGGGTCCAGAAGTAATTACTGATCGCCACGCTCCGATTGAATTCCTGTCCCCAGGACAAGGATGCCATCAGAAGCGCAAGAATGGAAATTAACCATTTCATAACAGAACACTGCCCCAGATTCCAATCGGATGCAAGTTTATCCAGTCTTTATAAACTCTGGATATATCGAATGTTCCTATGAATCAGATTAACCATTTGCCTTGGAATATGATACCGAAACGATAGCGCCGTGGAACAGGAGGTCAGCGTGGGCGCGGCTGAAACGTGGATTCCTTGGCCAACTGTTCAAAGAGGGCCTTCTCCCGCGGGGTGGGGTGGTCGGGGATGGCGATTCGCACGTTCACGAAAATATCGCCCCGCGTGCCATTTTTGTCCGGCAAGCCTCTCCCGCTAAGCCTCAAGCGAGATCCGCCCTGTGTGCCGGCGGGAATGTTGAGCGAAGCCGTTCCTTCCAGCGTGGAGATGTGGACCTTCGCGCCCAGAACCGCTTCCCAAGGCGCAATCGGCAGGGTCAGATCGAGGTCATGCCCGTTGAGCTGGAAAACCGGGTGCGGAGCCACGCGGATGTTCAGATACAGGTTCCCGCCGCTTTCGCCCTGTCCGGAAAGCCGGATGCGCGTGCCATCGGTGGCTCCAAGCGGAATGCGTACATTGAAGGACTTGGGTTGCCGTGACAGCGATCCATCCGCTCGGGTCGTCGGTACTTGGAGGGTGATGCTTTTCGGGGCGCGGTTGAATAAATCTTCGATGGAAAGAGACAGATTGGCCTCGAAATCCTGCCCGCGCGGTGTGAATGTTTCCCCGTTGTTTCCGCCGCCAAATCCGCCGAATCCGGCAAAAGGATTGCCTCCGCTCCGCCGGCTACGACTGCTGGTCCGACCGCCTTGTCCGCCCAGGTCGCCGAAAATGGCCGAGAAAAAGTCGCTGAAGTCGCCGCCACCCTGCGTCCCGCCGAAATCGAAATGGATGCCGCCCGGAGCGCCGCCCGTGCCGCCAAAGCCGGGCGGGGGAGTAAAGTCCTGCCCGGATTTCCAGTTGCGTCCCAGCGTGTCGTAGCGCTTGCGTTTTTCGGGGTCGGAGAGAACTTCGTTGGCTTCGTTGATTTCCTTGAACCGGGCTTCGGCGCCCGCCGATTTATTCACATCGGGATGGTACTGGCGGGCCAGCTTTCGGAAGGCTTTCTTGATGTCGTCCGTGGTGGCCGTACGGGGAATACCCAGCACGGCGTAATAATCGAGGTATTTCATCGGCAGGCTGTCTTATCGGCGGTCCAGTTCTTTTTCGAGGTCTTCGAGACGGCGTTCAATCGTGTTGAAGGGGGAGGAGGCCCGGTAGGTATCGCCCAGTCGCTTCTCGATCTCGTCCATCCGTTTTTCCAAATCCACGATTCGATCCCGGACCGTTCGGAGTTCATCCGATAGATCCTGGATGTCACGGGTCATCGTGGCCGCAGGCGCGGGAGCTGCCGGTTCCGCCGCGCCCGCCGCTACCGACCAGGCGAGCGCCAAACAGCCGAAAAGGATTTGAAATTTCATGTTTCGAAGGTTCTCCTTATTCTCGACGCAGAATACGTCAGGCGGCGTTTGGAGGCAATCCGGAACGGCGAATAAAAAAAAGACGCCAAGGTCATTGACGTGGAGGGGGGTGGCTGGTATGGTTTGCGCGATTTCACAACCGGCGCACCCGTGGTGAAATTGGCAGACACGTAAGATTCAGGTTCTTATGCCTTTAAAAGCATGTGGGTTCGAGTCCCTCCGGGTGCACCATTTTTAGGCCCGTGCTTGTGTTGCGCGGGCCTTTTTGTTTGAATGGCAGGACAGGCACGAAAATTGCATATGGCCGACCGATTCATATCCGAAACCCTGAACCGCGCGGATGCGGAGTTTGACCTGACTCTGCGTCCCGGACGCTTCGACGACTTCGTCGGACAGGCCAAGATCCGCGAACGCCTCGAACTGAGCGTCGCGGCCGCCAAGGGGCGGGGGGAGTCGATGGACCACGTGCTGCTCTGCGGTCCTCCCGGTCTCGGCAAGACCACCATGGCCTACATCCTCGGCGCGGCCATGGGCGCCAACGTCAAGGCCACTTCCGGCCCCATCCTCGCCAAGCCCGCCGATCTGGCCGGCATGCTGACCAATCTCGAAAAAGGCGACATCCTCTTCATCGACGAAATCCACCGCATTCAGAAGAGCGTGGAGGAATACCTGTATTCGGCGATGGAAGACTTCGTGATCGACATCGTCCTCGACCAGGGTGCCAACGCCCGCAGCGTGCGCCTGAACCTGCCGCGCTTCACCCTTGTGGGCGCCACCACGCGCAGCGGCCTCCTCAGCGCGCCCATGCGCTCGCGCTTCGGCATGACCAACCGCCTCGACTACTACACCCCCGACGAGCTGTGCCTCGTCATCACGCGCTCCGCCCGCATCCTGAACGTGGACATCGCCGACGACGGCGCCGTCGAAATCGCCGCCCGTTCGCGCGGCACCCCCCGCATCGCCAATGGCCTCCTCCGCTGGGTTCGCGACTACGCGCAGGTGCGCGCCGGCAACCGCATCACGCGCGAAGTGGCCGACCGGGCACTGGCCATGCTGGACGTGGATCGCCACGGACTCGACGAGATGGACAAGCGCATTCTCCCGACGATCATTGAAAAATTCGGTGGCGGTCCCGTCGGCATCGGCACCATCGCCGTATCGGTGGGCGAGGAACCCGGCACCATCGAGGAAGTCTACGAGCCCTATCTGATCCAGCAAGGCTTCCTGGCGCGCACCTCGCAGGGGCGCATTGCCACCGCCGAAGCCTACCGCCTGCTGAAGATCGCGCCGCGCCCCGGCGAACAAGGAGTGTTGGTCTGATGAATGTGTTGGTGACAGGCGCAGCGGGATTCATCGGCTACCACG
>CAYNHA010000144.1:0-9578 GCA_964397035.1 uncultured Verrucomicrobiota bacterium | reverse complement strand
CTACCAGTGGCGCACCCCAGGCACAACCAATTGGAGTTCGGCGGCGTTTACCGATCCCGAAAGGACCAACTCGTGGAAGTCCAGCGTGGAATTCCGCGCGCGCAGCGTGGATGCCAACAGCGTGACGAGTGATTGGAGCACGCCTGCTCTGCTGACGGTGCTGCCTTCGGCCATTTCGGCCAGCCTGTCTTTCAACCCCAGCAACGTGATTCGCAGCGAAGAGAGCGTGCTGACGGCTTCGGCCACCAACGGAATGGCTCCGTATACCTACAGCTACCAATGGCGCTACAGCGGGACGGGCGCCTGGAGTTCCGCGGCCTTTACCGATTCAACGCGAACCAACCGCTGGGCCTCCAGCGTGGATTTCCGTGTGCGTGCGGTTGATGCGTTCAGCGCAACCAGCGACTGGGCAGAGGCTACATTGACGGTGGCCCAGCCCGTCGTGACGGTCGGTTTCTCGCCGTCGGCGGTGACGCAGGGACAGTCGAGCGTGGTCAGCGCCAGCGTGACCAATGCCATCGGCGATGTCACCTACCAGTGGCAGAAGAAGGTGGGCACGGTTTGGACGAACGTGGTGGGGACGGATCCGGCCATCACCAACATCTGGCCTGCCACGGTGGATTACCGCGCCCGGAGCGTGGCGAATGGCGTGACCAGCGAATGGAGCGCGGCCGCGACCTTGACCGTGTTGCCTTCCTCTCTCTCGGCTAGTCTTGCGTTTGCCCCGACCAGTGTGCTCCGTGGTGTGGAAAGCGTACTGACGGCGGTGGCCACGAATGGAACCGCTCCCTACACCTACTCCTACCAATGGCGCTGGACGGGAATGACGAATTGGACGGCGGCAACGTTCACCACGCCGGAAACCACGTACAAGTGGGCGTCCAACATCGAATTCCGCGTCCGTGCGGTGGACAGCTTCAGCGCAACCAGCGAATGGAGCAGCGTGGCGGCCCTGACGGTGGTGCAGCCGGTTGTGACGGTGGGCTTCTCGCCGTCCACCGTGACGCAGAGCCAGTCGAGCGTGGTCAGCGCCAGCGTGACCAATGCCATCGGCGCCGTGAGCTATCAGTGGCAGAAGAAGGTGGGGGCTTCCTGGACAAGCGTGACGGAGACCAATTCCTCGATCACCGATGTGTGGCCCTCCACGGTGGAATACCGCGTCCGCAGCGTGGATGAGAATGGAACGATGAGCGAGTGGGCCTCGGCCACGCTGACCGTGCTCCCCTCCGCGATTTCGGCGAGCCTGTCCTTCACCCCGAGCACGGTGCTGAACGGCGAGCAGAGCGTGCTGGCCACCGTGCCCACCAACGGAACCGCGCCTTATTCCTACACCTATCAATGGCGCTGGGGCGGTACGGGCACGTGGACCGCAACAACCATGAACACCCCGGAACGGACCAACCGGTGGACCTCCAACGTGGACTTCCGTGTTCGCGTGGTGGACAGCTTCAATTCCACAAGCGCCTGGGCGGAAGCTTCGCTGACCGTCTTGCAGCCGAACGTGACCGTGGCGTTCAATCCTTCCGTGGTGACGCAGAGTCAGGTCAGCGTGCTGACGGCGACGGCGACCAACGTGCTGGGGCAGCCGACCTACCAATGGCAGTACAAGGCGGGCAGCGTGTGGACCACCGTCACCAATGTGGAAGACACGATCACCAAGGTGTGGCCGTCCACGATCGAATACCGTGCCCGCACTCTGGACTCCAACGGCCTGTACAGCGCCTGGAGCGACTCCGCCACGCTGACCGTGATGTCCTCGGAGATCGCGGCGACGCTTTCGTTCGAACCCACCAATGTGCTGCGCGGCGTGAACAGCGTGATGACCGCGGTCCCGACCAATGGCACGGCTCCCTACCGCTACGCCTACCAGTGGCGCTGGAGCGGGATCACCGGCGAGTGGTCGACGGCTTCCTATACGGTTCCGGTTGTGACGAACGCCTGGGCGTCGAACGTGGATTTCCGCGTCCAGGTTGTGGACAGCTTCAATGCCACGAGTGCCTGGAGCGCGGCCGCCACGTTGCAGATTCGCCAGCCCGAAGTGAGCCTGACCTTCTCGCCTTCGGTGGTGACGCAGAGCCACTCCAGTGTGTTGAGCGCAACCGTCACCAACGCAACCGCGCCCGTGACCTACCAGTGGCAGAGGCTGATGGATGGAAACTGGGTGAACATCGCCGGGACGGATTCGGCGATCACCAACGTGTGGGCCACCGACGTGGATTACCGTGCGCGCAGCATCGATGCCAACAGTGTGACGAGCGCCTGGAGCGGAACGGCCACGCTGACGGTCCTGCCTTCCGCGATTGCAATGAGCCTGACGTTCTCGCCGACCAATGTCTTGCGCGGGTTTGAATCCGTGCTGACGTCCGTGGCTTCGAACGGCTATGGAAGCTACACCTACTACCACCAGTGGCGCTATGCTCCGGCGGGCGAGTGGTCGATCAAGAGCACCATTCCTGCCGTTCTCACAAACAAGTGGGATGGCAGTGTGGATTACCGCGTGCAGGCGGTGGATTCCTTCAACTCGACGAGCGCCTGGGCCCTGGCCTCGTTGACTGTGGTGCAACCGGTGCTGACCGTTGGCTTCAATCCCTCCGTGGTGACCCAGAGCCAGGTCAGCGTGCTGAGCGCGAGCGCCTCCAACGTGACCGGCGCCGTGACCTGGCTGTGGCAGAAGAAGGTGGGCAGCGTGTGGACGAGCGTGACCAACACTGAAAGCTCGATCACGAACGTTTGGCCGGCCACGGTGGAATACCGCGCGGCCAGCGTGGATGCCAATGCCGTGACCAGCGACTGGGCGGCGGCGACCCTGACGGTGATGCCGTCGGCCATTGCGGCGGGCCTGAGTTTCTCCCCGACCAGCGTGGTCCGCGGCGTGGAAAGCACGCTGACGGCTGTTCCGACCAATGGAACCGCCCCCTATACGTACGCCTATCAATGGCGTTGGAGCGGCGGCGCCACCAACTGGCTGCCCTATGCCTCGGTATCTCCCACCATCACCTATGCGTGGGCATCCAACGTCGACTTCCGCGTGCGGGTCGTGGACAGTTTCAGTTCCACCAGCGCCTGGACCGTGGCGACACTGACCGTCCTGCAACCCCAGGTGACCGTGGCCTTCACGCCTTCGACCGTGACGCAGAGCGTTTCGAGTGTTCTGGCCGCCACCGTGACCAATGCCACCGGGCCGCTGACCTACCAGTGGCAGAAGAAGGTGGGCGGTTCCTGGACCAATGTGGCGGACAACGGCGCGGCGATCACCAACGTGTGGGGTTCCACGGTGGAATATCGCGCCCGGACGATCGATGCCAACAACATCACCAGCGAGTGGAGCCCGTCGGCCACCCTGACGGTCATGCCCTCCATCATTTCGGCCAGCGTGTCCTTCACGCCGACCAATCTCTGGCGCGGCTCCAATTCCGTGCTGACGGCGGTTGTCACCAACGGCACTGCTCCGTTCCGCTATGTCTATGAATGGAAGCGGACAGGGGATGTGGCCTGGACGGCCTCGGATTATTCCAATGCCGTCATTACCAACGCCTGGGCGGAAAGCGTCGATTACCGGGTCCGGGCCATCGACAGCTTCAATTCCACCAGCGCGTGGAGTTCGGCGGCGACCCTCGGCGTGGTCCAGCCCCTGGTGACGGCTTCGTTCTCGCCGGCGACCGTGACCCAGCGCATGTCGAGCGTGGTCAGCGCGGCCGTGTCCTTCGCCAGCCTGCCTGTGGCCTACGAATGGCAGCGCCTGGTGGACGGCGTGTGGACCAACCAGCCGGACACCACCTCGGCGATTACCAACATCTGGCCGTTCGATGTGGATTACCGCGCGCGGACGATTGACGCCAACAACGTGACCAGCGAATGGAGCACGGCGGCGACTCTGACGGTGATGCCGTCCGAGATTTCGGTGAACGTGGCGTTTGCCCCGACCAATGTGCTGCGCGGATCCAATGCCGTGCTGACGGCGGTGGCCACCAATGGCTATGGCACCTATACCTACTTCCAGCAGTGGCGCTATTCGCCCGATGGAGAATGGTCCGCCCGCAGCGAGACCGAGTCGATCGTGACGAATCTGTGGGATGCCAGCGTGGATTACCGCGTGCAGGCGGTGGACAGTTTCAACTCCACCAGTGCCTGGGCCCAGACGACCTTGACGGTGGTCCAGCCCGTGCTGACCGTGGCCTTCAATCCCTCGACGGTGACGCAGAGCGTGGCGAGCGTGTTGAGCGCCTCCGCCTCGAATGTGACGGGTTCCGTGACCTGGCAGTGGCAGAAGAAGGAAGGCAGTGTCTGGACGGACGTGGAAAGCTCGGCTGCCGCCATCACCAATGTGTGGGGTGCCACGGTGGAATACCGGGCGCGCAGCGTGGATGCCAACAACGTGACGAGCGCCTGGGAAGCGGCGACCCTGACCGTGCTGCCTTCTGCGATCTCGGCCAGCCTGTCGTTCACCTCGAACGTGGTGCTCCGCGGCGTGAACAGCGTGATGGCAGCCGTGCCGACCAATGGAACGGCGCCCTATCGCTACATCTACGAGTGGCGCCCGTTGAGCGGTGGGGCTTGGACCCTCGCGGCGGCCTACACCAATCCGGTCGTGACCAACAAGTGGACCGAGAGCGTGGAGTACCGCGTGAAGGCGATCGACAGCTTCAATTCCACGAGCGCCTGGGCCACCGCCAGCCTGACGGTGCTGCAACCGGCCGTGACCGTTGGCTTCGCGCCTTCGACGGTGACCCAGAGTGTTGCCAGCGTGCTGTCCGCCAGCGTGACGAACGCGACGGCCCCTGTCTCCTACCAGTGGCAGACGAGGGTGGGTGGCGTGTGGACGAATGTGGCTGGCACCGCAGCTGCCATCACCAATGTGTGGGGTGCGGATGTGGATTACCGCGCCCGCAGCATCGACGCCAACAGCGTGACCAGCGAATGGAGCTCGGCGGCGACCCTGACGGTGATGCCCTCGATCATTTCGGCCAGCGTTTCGATCGCTCCGACCAATGTCATTCGCGGCTCCAACGCCGTGGTGACGGCCGTGGCGACCAACGGAACCGCCCCTTACCGCTACTACCACCAGTGGCGCTATGTCGGCGATGTGGATTGGTCGGAAGAGACGGAAGGTGCCGCCGTTGTGACCAATCGGTTTGACCGCAACGTGGACTACCGGGTGAGGGTGGCGGACAGCTTCAACTCCACCAGCGCCTGGGCGGCGGCCGCCCAGACGGTGGTCCAGCCCTTTGTGACGGCCTCCTTCTCGCCCTCCGTGGTGACCCAGAGCCGTCCCAGCGTCGTGAGTGCCGTGGTGACCAACGCCACCGCGCCCATCACCTATGAATGGCAGATGCTTTCCGGCTCCGAATGGACCAACGTGGCGGGCTCATCGTCCTTCATCTCCAACGTGTGGGCCAGCGATGTGGATTACCGCGTGCGCACCATCGACGCCAACAGTGTGACGAGCGAGTGGAGTTCCACCGCCACGCTGACGGTGCTGCCTTCCGCCATCGCGATGAGCCTGACATTCACCCCGACGAACGTGACCCGCGGATCGAATGCGGTCCTGACCGCCGCGGCCTCGAACGGCACTCCTCCGTATGTCTACTACTACCAGTGGCGCTATTCCCCCGTGGGAGAGTGGTCGGTCAAGGACGTGATGGTGCCTGTCATCACCAACAAGTGGGATGCCAGCGTGGACTATCGCGTGCAGGTGGTGGATAGCTTCAATTCCACCAGCGCCTGGATGTCGGCCTCGCTGAACGTGGTGCAGCCAGCGGTAACCGTGACGTTCACGCCTTCGACTGTGACCCAGAGCGTGGCGAGCGTACTGAGCGCGGTGGTCACGAATGCCTCCGGTGCCGTGACCTGGCAGTGGCAGAAGAAGGTGGGCAGCGTCTGGACGGACGTGACCAATGCGACGCCGGTGTTCACGAACGTGTGGCCGGCCTCGGTGGAATACCGTGCGAGGACGATCGATGCCAACAGCGTGACCAGCGATTGGAGCGCCTCGAAGACCCTGACGGTCATGCCTTCGATCGTCTCGGTGAACCTGACCTTGGCGCCCACGAATATCTTCCGCGGCTCGAATGCCGTGCTGACGGCCGTGGCCACCAATGGAACCGCGCCGTACACCTACGTCTACGAATGGAAGCTGACCCAGTCCGTGACGTGGGCGACGGCAAGCTTCACCAATCCTGTTGTGACTAACAAGTGGGATGAAAGCGCCGACTTCCGCGTGAAGGTCATCGATGCCTTCAACTCCACCAGCGCCTGGAGCACCGTGCGGACTCTGGTCATCCAGCAACCCCGTGTGACGGTTGCGTTTGCCCCCTCGACGGTGACGCAGAGCGTGGCGAGCGTGCTGAGCGCGGTGGTCACGAATGCCTCCGGCGCCATATCCTGGCAGTGGCAGAAGAACGAGGGTGCGGGTTGGACGGATGTGACCAATACCACGGCGACGATCAGCAACGTGTGGCCCGCCACGCTGAGCTACCGCGCCCGCAGCATCGATGCCAACAGCGTGACGAGCGATTGGAGCTCTTCGGCCACCCTGACCGTCATGCCTTCGATCATCTCGGCGACGCTGAGCTTCAGCCCGACCAACGTGTTCCGCGGCTCGAATGCCACGTTGACGGCGGTGGCCACGAATGGCTATGGCGCCTACACCTACCAGTACGAGTTCAGCCCGACGGGTACTCCGAGCTGGGTGGCGGCAACCAATACGGGCGCCACGATTACCCAGAAGTGGGACACCAACATCGTCTACCGCGTGAAGGCCATCGACAGCTTCAATGCCACGAGCGCATGGAGCGCGGCCCGGACGCTGACGGTGGTGCAGGCGACGGTGGCCCTGACCTTCACGCCTACCCAGGTCGTAAATGGCGTTCGCAGTGTCTTGCGGGCAACGGTGACCAATAATGCCGGCCCCTGCACCTACATCTACGAGACGCGGGAGAAGGGCACCACGAATTGGTTCGCCTCGCCGATCACCAACGCCGTCACCACCAACGAGTGGCTGACGAGCTCGGACTACCGCGTGTGTGCCGTGGTGGACAACCATTACACCACGGAGTGGAGCACCGTGGCCACCCTGACGGTGGTGGCTCCCACCCTGCGGATCACGCTGGCCCTGAGCACCAACGAGGTGACGCTGGGTTCGCCGATCGTGATGACCTCGACGCCCACAAACGGAACGGGACCGTACACCTACGAGTACCAGAGCAAGAACATCACCATGCCTGGCCAGTCCTGGGTTTCCGCTCCGTGGACAACTCCGGTGGTGACCAATACGTTCAGCAACCATGTGCTGATCCGCGCCCGGGTGCGGGATGGTGCCACCACCAACCTGAGCTACTGGAGCGAGGAAAAGGTGTTGCTGGTCTGGCCGGCCTCGGATGCCATCCAGGATGCGGAGTCCCTCTCGATCCTGTTCATGACGGTGGAGCCGAGCGTCACGCCGACGGGTGCGACCCGGACGACCGCGTCGAACGCGGCAAGCAGCGACATCGTCAGTCTCTACTGGCTGGGCAGCAGCGAGAAGGAGTACACGATCTACTACGCGGAATCCCTCACGGGAACCTGGACCGAGTGGCCGACCCGCTTCAGGACGGATGCGGACGGGATCGGGATCGGCACCTTGCCGCTGAATACCAAGGCCGGATTCTTCCGGATCCGGGAGTATAGTCCATAGCGATCCCCCGGCGGGATTCACAAAGGCGGGCTGAAAGGCCCGCCTTTTTTGTTGGCCTGGCGGCAGGGGGGCGGGAGATGGTCGGGAAAAGATTCAGAAGGGGTTAAGATTCTTTGGAAAATGCCGATGTACCAGTATATACTCAAACACAGAGAGATCGATTATGGACCAAATCAAGGCAAGGATGGCAGGGTGCGCAGCCGGGGCGGGGGCGGCGTTGCTTGTTTGGTGCAGTGGATTGTGGATGGCAGGAGCATCGGTCGCGCAGGCGTCTGCGGATGTTCCGGCGCTTTCCTTCCGTGTGGTTCAGGGCGAAGTCCAAGTGGGTACGGAATCGATGGCTCCGTATTATCTCCAGTGGTGCACTCCCATGGGGACCTGGTCGAACTGGAACGAAAACACCCGGATTGATCCGGGGCTTTCGGCCGTCTGGTTCCGCGGTGTGTTTGAAAACACGGATGCCGAAGACCCCATGCAGTGGGATCCGCCGGCGGATGTGGCGTTTTATTCCGCCGATACGGCGGATGCCGAGTCCGACGGGGTGGCGTGGTCCTCCGTCGGCATGCAGGATGAACAGGGCGTGATTCTGGGTGTGCCTCCGGCCGATTCCATGTCGCTGGAACGGGCTCCGGTCCTTGTGAATGCGGATGCCCCCAAGAACAATCAGGCTGTGGCCACGCCCGATCCGGGCCGGGCGAAGATATACTGGCGCAACCAGTCTTCCAACCGTGCGGCTGTCTGGCATTTGAGCGATAGCGCGGCACGGAAGGGCTCCGTTTCGGTGTACGATGCCAATTTGACTGCTGGCTGGACCATTGCGGGGGCTGGCGATGTGAATCGGGACGGCGTTCTGGATCTGGTTTGGCACAACACGAACTCGGGGCTGGCCAGTGTGTGGTTCCTGGAGCCGGACGGCGTGAGGTCCGGTTCGCAGTCCATTTCGACCAATGCCCTGGCTTCCACGTGGCGGGTCGATGCCGTGGTCGATGTCGATGTGGATGGAACGGCCGATCTGGTGTGGAGAAACCGCAGTTCGAACCGCGTGGTGGTGTGGTTCCTGAACAGCGATGGCACCCGCCGGGCTTCGCAGGCGGTCTATGACATCAATCTGGACGCCGATTGGGAAATCGCCGGAATGGATGACATTGATGGAGACAACGTGCCGGATATCGTGTGGCGCAACCAGTCTTCCAATCGCGCCTATGTATGGTTTTTGAATGCCAATGGAACCCGCAAGGGAAATGCCCCGGTGTACGATCTCAATCTGCCCTCCGGATGGGTGATCAAGGGTGTGGCCGACATCGATGGCGACGGGCCGGCCGACATTGTCTGGTTCAACACGGGAACCCGGCGGGCCTATATCTGGTTCCTGAATACCGATGGCAGCCGCAAGAGCCACGGTGCGGTGTACGATCTCAATCTGGCGGCGGGCTGGACGATGGCCGGGGTGCAGGACGTGGACGCCGACAATACGCCGGACATTGTCTGGTTCAATACCAGCACGAGAAAGGCCCATGTGTGGTTTTTGAATGCCAACGGAACACGCAAAGGGCAGGCGGCGGTCTATGACACCGGGTTGGCTTCGACCTGGGGCATCGAGGACGTGAAATACTAGGTTTCGCGAGGCTCTTGAAAAACTCCGTTTTCCCAAGAGCAGAATTCAGTAGTCAGAATTCTGAATACTTCTTGCGGCATTCCACGGGGGGAAGGCAGGGATGGCTCTCGGAGCCGTCTTTTTTTTGTTGAAATGTCTATCTTGCTTTATTTCCGCATCCGTTTTCTTGCCCTTGGGCCATTCGGTGGCATACCATCTGCTTGTCGATGGCAGGGTACAGAGTTTCCCGGACCAGCGAAGCAACCATGGACAAGGATAGCGAAATGGAAAATGCGGATTCCCGCCTCGGGG
>CAYNHA010000143.1:0-25356 GCA_964397035.1 uncultured Verrucomicrobiota bacterium | reverse complement strand
GACGTGTGGGCCAATCCCGGCTTGTTCTTCCTCAAGCCGGACGGGCAGCCCAGCGTGGTGGCGGGAGTGCCTCCCGATTATTTCAGCGCGACGGGCCAGCTTTGGGGCAATCCGCTCTACAACTGGGAGGCGCACAAGGCGCAGAATTACGATTGGTGGATGGCGCGGTTGCGCCGCACGTTCGAACTGGTGGACATTGTGCGCATCGACCACTTCCGTGGCTTCGAGGCGTATTGGGAAATCCCGGGCGGCGAAACCACCGCCATCAAGGGTAAGTGGGTCAAGGGCCCCGACCAGCACATGTTCGACGTCCTGCTGCAGCGCATGGGCGCGCTGCCGATCATTGCGGAAGACCTGGGCGTGATCACGCCGCCGGTGGAGGCGTTGCGCGACCACTGCGGTTTCCCCGGCATGCGGATCCTGCAGTTCGCCTTTGGCAACGACGACCGCGCGGCCGAGTTCCGTCCGGAAAGCTATCCCGAACACTGCTGCGTCTACACGGGCACGCACGACAACGACACCACCGTGGGCTGGTTCAGCAGCGAGTCCGGCAAGGGCAGCACGCGCACGGAAGCGGAAATTGCGGCGGAGCGCAAGATGATCCTCGACTATCTGCGCACGGATGGACACGAGATCCATTGGGACTTGATCAACCTGGGTGCCCGTTCCAATGCCAACACCTTCGTGGTGCCGATGCAGGATCTGCTGGGACTGGGTTCAGAGGCCCGCATGAACACCCCCGGTGTCGCGGGCGGCAACTGGCAGTGGCGTTTTTCGTGGGACCAGATCACGGATGCGCTGCGCGACCGCTTTGCGTATGTGACGCGGTCGACGGGGCGCACGCACTAGGAAGCGGCCACCGGTTGCGAAGGCCCCTGGCGGAAATCGCCAGGGGCTTTTTTCATGCCTGCGTGTGGCCGGCGGCGTGCAGGGCGGAGAGGGCGAGGGGAATCTGCGAAGTCTTGACGAGCAGGTAATCGGTGTCGAAGGTGCTGAGGGCGAAAATGCCCACGCCGGCTTCGGCGAGGGGGGTGGCGATCGATGCCAGGATACCGGTTTGGTCGAAGGCAAAGGGGCCCTTCAGCTGGAGGAGGGTCCATCCGCGCTCGGCGGAGATTCCGGCGGGGATCCTGGAGGCGGGAGCCACGATGGAGAGTTCATCGGCGGTGCGGGTGATGGAAAGAAACGAGGCGGGGAGGAGCGTCCAGTCGGGAACGGGAGCGTCCGGCGGAAGTTTCAAGATGGCCCATTCGCCGGGGTGGAGAGAGAATGTCTGGGGCTTCATGCCGCGGAGTCGCTATCCGATCAGTTGGAGGACGTTTTGGGGCAGGGCGTTGGCCTGCGCCAGCATCGCGGTGCCGACCTGCGTGAGGATTTGGGCGCGCGTGAAATTGGTGGATTCCAGGGCCATATCCACATCACGGATCTGGCTTTCGGCGCCCCGGATGTTTTCCTCGTAGGTGCGCAAACCATCGAGGGAGTGGTTCAGGCGGCTGCTTTGCGCACCGACGATGGCCCGCTGGCGGCTGAGGTAGTCCACGGCCAGGGTCAGGAAGGCGCCCGCTTTGGATGCGCCGGTGAGGGAGGAGATTTCGATGCCGTTGGCGGTGGTGCCGACGCCCGAGCCACCCTTGGCCAGGATCATGGACCAGCGGACGGTCACGTCCTGGCCCAGGCGGTATTGTCCGGCGGAGAATTCGATTTTGGTGGAGCCGATGTTGGCGTTGCTGAAGCGGTCGAGGTTGAGGGCGGTTCCGCAGAACCACTGGCCGGCGTCGGGTCCGGTCTGGACGTAGTGGGTGAGGCCGTCGAACAGGTTCTTGGTGTTGTATTTTCCGCGCGCCAAACTGCCGGACGTGATGCGGACCAATTCGGTTTGCAACTGCTCGAATTCGGCCTGCAAATTGGAACGGTCGGTCTGGGTCTTGGTGCCATCGTTGGCGGAGACGGCCAGTTCGGACATGCGGTGCAGCATGTCGTGCATTTTCTGCATCCAGGAGTCCGCCGTGCGGAGGTAGGCCTGCTCGTTCTGGATGTTTTGCTCGGCCATGGCGGAATTGCGGATTTGCGAGCGCATACGTTCGCTCATGGCGAGTCCGGCGGGGTCGTCGCCGGCGGTGGTGATGCGCAGGCCGCTGGCCAGTTTGCTCATGGAGGAGCGCATGTCGGAAACGTTTTTCGTATAGTTGGCCCACACATTGAAAGCCGGAACGTTGTTGTAGACTTGCACGGTTAGCCTCCTTCACCATTAGGATAGTGTTAAGGTACGCTACGGGGGCGGGGGAGACAACAAAGAAATGGAGGAATTTCTCAGCGGTTCAGGCGATGCGCCGCCCACTGCAGTTCCGCGGCGATGGCGTGTTCGAGGGAGGAGGGACGCAGCGCGTGGGGGATGACGGAATAGGTATAGGTTTCCACTTCGCAGAATGTGTTGCAAGCCTGCGAGATAAAGCCAGAAGTGAGATTGTGGCGCGTGGAGCGCAGGGGACCGGAGCCTTCCCACGTGAGGGGAACGTGGTAATGGGTGCGAACAAGGGCGGAGGGTGGCAACTTTGGCAGTTCTTTCAGGGCGGGGGCGAGGTCGGGCCATTCGCCGATGATTTCGCCATCGAGGGCGGCGCGGGTTTGGTGGAGATAGCGGGGCTCTGCAAAAGGGGCCAGGGCGGCGCGGGCCTCGGGCGTGTTGTCGCACTCAATGGCGGCGGAAAGCTGCACGCGGAGAATGCGGGACCAGTCGAGATTCTCCAGGGACTGGAATTCGACGGCGGCGTGGCAGGTGTCGAGGCACCAGCCGATTCCGGGGCCCGCGGCTTCGACGGCAGGATCGAACAGTTCCCACGCACAGCCGGGTTCGGGCTCAACGGTGATGCGGATGGAGCGCCCGGCTTGGGAAGAAAGGGTTTGGCAGAATTCGGCGGCGCGGGCGAGGTGGTCGAGGGCGCGGGAGGAGTCGTTGGGGGAGCACCAGTCGGGGAGCCAGCCGCCGGGGACGGTGGTGAGGGTGGGTTGGCTGCCGGGAGGCGAGAGATGGGCGAGGATGGAGGCGACGGTTTGAGTGTGGCGGAGGCGCCGTTCCTTGCGCCAGTCGGGGCGATAGGCGTTGGCCTTGACGGAGCGGCGGTGGAAGTGGCCCATGGGGAAGGCGTTGACGGCGGCGAGGAAGAAGCCGTGGTGGCGGAGCCAGTCGGCGAAGGGTTCGAGATGGCCCTCGCGCCAGAGCTGGATGGCGGCCTTTTCTCCGAGGTGGAGGCTGAGGGGAAAGGGGCGGTCGGGGGCGACGATGCGTTTAACGGCCAGAGCGTTGGTGGAAAGGGCCTGTTGCACGGCGGCCCAGGTGGAGGCGTCGTGGACATTGAGGCAGTAGGAGAGGGGGAATGGGGAAGGCGGTTTCAATATTCAATATCCAATATTCAATGTTCAAGCATCAAGCGAGAGGCCGGAAGAATCTCATTTCAAGCAGGACAATTCGAGGATGCAGTCGGCGAGGAGGGTTTTGTCGAGGGTGTGGATTTCGGCGCGGGAGCCGAGGGGGGCGGGGAGCGTCAGGGTGAGTTCGCCGCCGAGGTGGGCGCGGAATTCCTCGAGGCCGTCGAGGAGGACGAGGTGGCCGCGGCGGTTCTTCTGGAGGCATTCGGGCGCGGTGACGGGGAGGCCGCAGGTGCGGAGGGTGCGGAGGAGGCGGAGGGCTTGCGCTTCGGGGAGCAGGCCGATGCAGGCGGCATAGAGGGCGTCGAGGGCGATGCCGATGGCGACGGCGTGTCCGTGGGAAAGGCGGTGCTTGGAGAGGAGTTCGAGTTTGTGCGCGGACCAGTGGCCGTAGTCGAGGGGGCGGGCGGTGCCGAGTTCGTAGGGGTCGCCGGAGGTGGCGATGTGGTCGAGGTGCAGGAGGGCGCATCGTTTCAGGATGCGGTGGATGGTGGGGAGGTGGCGGGCGGCGATTTTGGGGGCGGCGCGTTCGATGGAGCGGAAGAAGGCGGCGTCCTTGATGGCGGCGACCTTGATGGCTTCGGCGATGCCGTCGAGCAGGATCGGCAGGGGGAGGGGGTCGAGGAAGTCGGCGTCGTTGAGGACGGCATAGGGCGGGGCGAAGGTGCCGAGGAGATTCTTGGCGCCGGCATAATTGATGGCGTTCTTGACGCCGACGCCGGAGTCGCATTGGGCGAGGGCGGTGGTGGGGATGCGGACGAGGCGGACGCCGCGGTGGAAGAGGGCGGCGGCGAGTCCGGCGGCATCGAGGAAGGCGCCTCCGCCGATGGCGAGGCAGTAGGAGTGGCGGCAGATGGCGGCGGCCTGCAGGGCTTCGATCATGCGGCGGACGGGCCGGGAAGATTGTTTGATGGTTTCGCCGCCGGGCAGCGCGAGGGGGGCGCGCACGAGATGGAGAGCGTCGGTGTTGGTTTCAAAATAGGCGCGGATGGCGGCGGGCAGATCGGGGAAGGCGGAGAGGACCCCTTGGTCGAGAAGGACGAGGCAGCGGCGAGGAGCGGCGGCGGGTTCGCGGGCGATGGCGTCGCGCAGGGCGGGGTTGCGGGGGGAAAAGAGATGGCGGGTGAAGACGACGGGAAACTCGTGGCGGACTTCGATGCGCTGGAGGTGGTGGGTCAAGGGAAGAGTGGAAGTGAAGAGTATTTAGACAGGATGAACAGGATTTACAGGATGGGGAGGGAGGTGGGGACAGTTTTCCACAGTATGGAAAACTTTTTCCGGATTTTTCCACACAATGGAAAAAATGTTTCCACAGTGTGGAAAAAATGGGAGGGGCGGGGTCATGAGGATTTCCAGGAATCATTGAGGGTGACGGTGCGGTTGAAGACGGGGGCGCCGGGGCGGCTGTCGGGGTCGGCGGTGAAGTAGCCGACGCGTTCGAACTGGAAGCGGTCGCCGGGTTTGGCGGCGAGCAGGGAAGGCTCGACGAGCGCGGTGACGGTTGTGAGGGAGGCGGGGTTGAGGTGGGTTTTGAAGTCCACGGCCTTGTCGCCATCGGGCTCGGGCACGGTGAAGAGGCGGTCGTAGAGGTGGACTTCGACGGGTTGGGCGGCGTGGGCGGGGACCCAGTGGATGGTGGCCTTGACCTTGGTGGCGGAGTCCATGGGGGCGAAGGTGCCGCGGACGGCGGTGATGGCGCCGGCGGCGTCCTTTTCCACGCTGGTGCAGGTGAGGAAGCCGGCGTTGCGCAGGCGGACGGCCTTGCCGGGGCTGAGGCGGAAATACTTGGGCGGGGGGACTTCGGCGAAGTCCTCTCGTTCGATGAAGAGCTCGGGGCCGAAGGGAATCTCGCGTTCGCCGGCGGCGGAGTCTTCGGGATTGTTAGCGCTGCGGACGGAGGCGGGCAGGTCGGCGGCGTTTTCGATGACGACGCGGAGGGGGTCGAGGACGGCCATGGCGCGGGGGGCGGTCTTGTTCAGGTCGTCGCGGATGCAGTGTTCGAGGAGGGCGACATCGGTGAGGGAATCGTATTTGGTGATGCCGACGCGCTCGCAGAATTCGCGGATGGCGGCGGGGGGGACGCCGCGGCGGCGGAGGCCGCAGAGGGTGGGCATGCGGGGATCGTCCCAGCCCTTGACGAGCTTGAGCTGGACGAGTTCGAGGAGCTTGCGCTTGCTCATGACCGTGTAGGTCAGCGAGAGGCGGGCGAACTCCATTTGCTGGGAGGGAAAGAGGCGGCAGTTCTGGATGACCCAGTCGTAGAGGGGGCGGTGCACTTCGAATTCGAGGGTGCACATGGAGTGGGTGATGTTTTCGAGGGCGTCCTCGATGGGGTGGGCGTAGTCGTACATGGGATAGATGCACCACTTGTCGCCGGCGTGGGGGTGGGGGGTGTGGAGGATGCGGTAGATGACGGGGTCGCGCATGTGGAGGTTGGGCGAGGCCATGTCGATCTTGGCGCGGAGGACCTTGGCGCCATCGGGGAATTCGCCGGCGCGCATGCGCTGGAAGAGGTCGAGGTTTTCGGCGGGGGAGCGGTGGCGGAAGGGGGATTCCTTGCCGGGCTCGGTGGGGATGCCGCGGTAGGATTTCCACTCGTCGGCGGTGAGTTCGCAGACATAGGCCTTGCCGTCGCGGATGAGGCCGCAGGCGAGTTCGTACATCTTCTCGAAGTAGTCGGAGGCGTGGTAGTAATGCGGGCCCCAGTCGAAGCCGAGCCAGCGGACGTCGGCCTTGATGGAGTCGGTGTATTCGACGTCTTCCTTGACGGGGTTGGTGTCGTCCATGCGCAGGTGGCATTCGCCGCCGTTCTCGAGCGCCATGCCGAAGTCGAGGCAGATGGCCTTGGCGTGGCCGATGTGGAGATAGCCGTTGGGCTCGGGGGGGAAGCGGGTGACGACCTTGCCCTGGTACTTTCCGGTGCGGGCGTCTTCCGCGATGATTTCGCGGATGAAGTGCATGGTTTTTTCAGGAGCGGGAGCGGGGGCGGGGGCGGGCGTGTTCATAGGTCACTCTTGGGTGCGTTCATGGCTTCTTTGCGCTCGTAAAACTGCTTGGCCTTCTTGCGGACGGAGGCGAGGCGGGGGTGGTTGGATTCCTTGACGGCGGCGCCGAAGGCGGCGAGGAGATCCGAGGCATTGCCGTTGAGATTGTCGGGCACTTCGATGACGACGGTGATGATGTGGTCGCCCATGGCGCCGCCGCGCAAGTCGGGCAGGCCCAGGCCACGCAGCGTGAAGACCTTGCCGGACTGGGTGCCTGCGGGGATTTTGAGGGGGACGTCTCCGCGCAGGGTGGGCACCCGGATTTCGCCGCCCAGCGCCGCGATGTGGAAGGGGATGGGGACTTCGCAGTGCGTATCGGTGCCTTCGCGCGAAAAGAGGTCGTGGGCGCGGACATGGAAGACAACGAACAGGTCGCCCGCGGGGCCGCCGCGGGAGCCGCCCTCGCCCTTGCCGGCGAGGCGGAGGCGGGAGCCGGTGTCGACGCCTGCGGGAATGGTGAGGGCGATTTTACGGGCGGTTTTGACGCGGCCGTCGCCGCCGCACTTGCGGCAGGGGTGGCGGATGGTTTCGCCGGTGCCGCCGCAATAGGGGCAGGGCTGGCGGACCTGGAAGAATCCGTTGGAGCTGACGACCATGCCGCGGCCGCCGCATTTGGTGCATTTTTCGCGCTTGCTGTTGTCGTCGGCGCCGGTGCCCTTGCAGGCTTCGCAGTCTTCGACGATGTTGAGGGTCAGTTCGCGCTTGGAGCCGAAGGCGGCTTCTTCGAAATCGATTTCGAGGTCGTAGCGGAGGTCGGAGCCGCGCGAGCGGGCTTCCCGGTCCTGCGGGCCGCCGCCGCCGCCCATGCCGCCAAACAGGCTCTCGAAGAAACTGCCGCCGCCGAAGCCGCCGCCGCCAAAGGCGGAGGCGAAGGCACGCATGGCCTCTTCGAGGTCGATGTGGCCGGCGCCGCCATAGCCGTTGCGTCCGCCGCCGCGCTCGAAGGCGTCCCAGCCGAACTGGTCATAGCGCTGGCGAAGTTCGGGGTTGGAGAAAATCTCGTAGGCTTCGGTGGCCTCCTTGAATTTCTCCTCGGCCTCCTTGTCGCCCGGGTTGCGGTCCGGGTGGTATTTCATGGCCAGCTTGCGATAGGCCTTTTTGATCTGGTCCTCGGAGGCATCGCGGGGAATGCCGAGAACTTCGTAGCAGTCGCGTTTTGTGCTCATGGGAAAGGTTCCGGGCAGGCCCTAGGCGGAGGGGCCGGAGGAGACGACGACCTGGGCGGCGCGCAGGAGTTTCTCCCCCAGCTTGTAGCCGCGGCGGGTTTGGACGGCCACGTGGCCCTCGGGCACGTCGTTCGAGGGCATGTGGGTGATGGCTTCGTGGAGATTGGGGTCGAACACGGTTCCGTGGGCATCGATGGCCTGAACGCCGGCCTTTTCGATGGCGGCGCGCAACTGGTTGCAGATGAGTTTGAAGCCGTCGGTGAAGGCGGCGGGGGCGCCGTTCTTTTCGCTGTCGGCGAGGCCCAGTTCGAAGTGGTCGAGCACGGGGAGCAGCTCCAGGACGAGCTTTTCGCTGGCAAAGGCAATCCAGTCCTTTTTCTCGCGGTCCATGCGCTTGCGGTAGTTGTCGAAATCGGCTTGCAGGCGCAGGAGGCGGTCGTGGAGGATGGCCTCGGGGGAAGGCTGGGGTTCCACCGGCTGCTCCGGGGCGGGCTCTGGCGTCACGGCGGGTTCGGCGGCGGGGACGGGTTCGGCCGCAGGGGGAGGGGTCTCCTCGGCGGGAGGATGTGCGGCCTGTTCGGAATGGGTGTGTTTTTTGGTCATATCAAGGGCGCGACGATACTCGGGAAACGGGGGTTCGTCAATCCTGCGGAGGGGGGGCGGGGGAAGGGGCGCATCCCGGATGGGCGGACATAAGGCATCTGACGCTCCGCTTGTTGCAAAGGAGAGGAATGTTCAATAATCAATGATCAATGAGCAATGTCCAATATCCAAGTTTTGAGAGGGGGGGGCAGAAGACCGGATTGGTTATGCCAGAGTATCCAGTTTTTATAAAAACTGGATAAAAGTCCTTCCCTGGATAATCAAGGGGTTCTTCCGTGTACAATTCCCCATATGAATCTGTGTTCATCGGTGTTGATCCGTGGTTCATCCGTATCCAATATCCAAGTTTTGAGAGGGGGCAGAAGAACGGCGCGTTAGAAGAAGAGGCCGATGGCGAGCCAGAGGATGAGGCTGGCGGAGGTGATGACTTTGAGCAAGAGCATGGCCATGCCGGCGAGGACGGCGCCGGTGGCGATGTGGGCGGCATGTTCGGTTTTTTGCAGGCGGCGCTTTTCCACCCAGTAGACGAGGGAGAAGCTGCCGGTCATCATGCCAAGGAGTCCTCCGATGAGCGGGATGGGGATGAGGAGGCTGCCGAGGATCATGCCGGCGAGGCTGCCGAGCAGGGCCATCCAGCCGGCGGCGGTGGAGCCGCCGCGACGGCGGACTCCCCAACTGGCGGCGAACCATTCGATGATATCGACGGTGGCGCAGAGGGCGAACATGCCGAGCAGGGTGGGCCAGGCGGGAAATTGTTCGGGGCCGGTGAGGGCGGCGGCGATGAGGGCCGCGCCACCGATGAGCCAGGTGCCGGAGATGGAGAGGGCGGAGAGAAAGAGTCCGCCCAAACAGAGAAGCGCGCAAGCCGCCCAGGCGAGGAAAATTCCGGATGCGGCGAGACCTTGCTGGATGGTGTGCCAGACGGCGGTCATTCCTTGACGCCGCCCGCGGTGAGGCCGGAGATGAGGAGCTTTTGGCAGGCGAGGAAGAGAAGGGTGATGGGGAGGCCGGAGAGAACGGCGGTGGCGGCAAAGTCGCCCCAGAGATAATTTTGTTCATACAGGAAGCTGTTGGCTCCGACGGCGAGGGTCCAGTGGTCGGTTTGCTGGAGGACGATGCTGGCGAGGGGGTATTCGCCGATGAGGCCGATGAAGGCGAGGATGAAGACAATGGCGAAGATGGGGAGCGAAGTCGGCAGCATGATGAGCCAGAAGGTTTGCCAGGGGGTGGCCCCATCGATGGAGGCGGATTCCTCGAGGGAAATGGGGAGGGAGTCGAAGTAGCCTTTGATCATCCAGATGTGGGTGGCGATGCCGCCGAGATAGGCGAGGATGAGGCCGGGGTGGGAGTCGAGGCCGAAGACGGGCACCCAGCGGCCGACGGTTTCGAGGATGGAGTAGATGGCGATGAGGGCGAGGACCATGGGGAACATCTGGAGGATGAGGAGTCCGCCGAGGAGTTTGTCGCGACCGAGGAATCGCATGCGGGCAAAGGCGTAGGCGCAGGTGGAGGAGAGCAGGAGAACGAGGAAGGCGCTGATGGCCGAGATTTTGATGGAGTTCCAGAACCAGAGCAGGACGGAGACGGTGGGTTCTTTCCATGTTCCATCGGCTTGCTGGACGGGCAGGCCCAGCACCATGCGCCAGTGGTCGAGGCTGAAGGTTTCGCGCGTGGGCCAGATGGCGCCGGTGGCAAAGTTGCCTTCGCGGAAGGAGATGGAGACGACCATGACCACGGGGACCATCACCAGCAGGATGAAGCCGATGAGGGTGGCGTGTGCGAGCAGAAGACGGCCGCGATAGGCACGACCTTCAACCATGGCGGGCTCCTTTCTTGGCGGCGGGTCCGTGCTGGGCCGAGAGGCGAAGTTGCTGCCAGGCCAGAATGGCGACGACGATGAAAAGCAGGGTGGCCACGGCGGAAGCGAATCCAAAGCGTGCGGAGGAATCCTTGAAGGCCATGCGGAAGGTGTAGGAGACGAGCAGGTCGGTGGTGCCGGCGACGGTGGCGGAGCCGACGATGTCGGGCTTGCCGCCGGTGAGCAGGTAGATGAGGGAGAAGTTGTTGAAATTGAAGGCGAAGCTCGCGATGAGCAGCGGGAAGAGGGGCGGGAAGATCTGGGGCAGGGTGATGCGGGTGAAATTGGTCCAGGGGCCTGCGCCATCGATGGCGGTGGCTTCGTAGATGTCGTCGGGCACGGCCTGAAGCATGCCGGAGGCGATGATCATCATGTTGGGATAGCCGAGCCAGGTGTTCACGATGAGGATCATGGCGCGCGCGAGCCAGGGGTCGGTGAACCAATGGGGGGAGATGCCGAAGAGGTGGGAGAGGACGAGGTTGATTTCGCCATAGCCCTCGTTGAAGAGGCCGCGGAAGACGAGGATGGGGATGAAGGCGGGAATGGCGTAAGGCAGGATGAGGAGGGTGCGGTAGATGTGGCGTCCGCGCAGGGCCTTCCATTGCAAGAGGCAGGCGAGGGCCACGCCGATAGCGAAGGTGATGGCCACGGAGAGGAAAGCAAACGAGAGATTCCAGCCGAAGATTTTGAGGAAGGGCGAGCGGATGGCGGGGTCTTTGAAAATGAGGCGGAAGTTTTCGGTGCCGATCCAGATGCGCCAGCCGGGGCCGACGGGTTCGCGGGTTTGCTCATCCACGTAGTTGCCGCGCGAGGGGTCGGGCACGAGGATTTGGCCGGTGACGGCCTGAACCAGTTTCTCCCCCTCTTCCTTCCAGAGAGGAAGGCGGAATCCCAAGGCGCGGAGACTCACGGGCCGGAGCGGGGTGGGGTTTCCGGGAAGCGTGAAGCGGGCCCGGTTCAACCAGGGGCGCGCTTGGATGATGGCGCGCATATCGAGGGGTTGGGAGGAAGGGGTGCCGAGATTGAGGGCGAGGGTGATGGGGTTTCCGGTGGCGGATTCTTCGGGGGTGAAGGGGCGAGACACGAGAACGTTGCGGCCCATGTCGCCTTTCTCCAGAGTGATGCAGAGCTGGAACTGGCCAGGGGCGGCGGCGGGATACAGGCGGAAGGCGTAGCGCTCGGGCGAGGGGGCGTAGAAGTCCTGCGCGAACCAGGCGCGGACGCGGGACTGCGAGTGGAGGTGGTCGCCGCTGAAGTTGGTGAAGGCGATATAGACCGTGTAGAGGAGGGGCATGAGCACAAACACGGCGAAGGTGGCCAGGCCGGGAAAGAGATAGCGGGAGGCCTGGGTGCGGGAGGAGGTGTAGACCCAGGCGGCGAAGGCGGTGGAGGCCAGCATGGCGATGCCGAGTGCCGTGGCCCCGGCCCACACCATGCGTGCCGAAAGGAAGAGGGCGCCGCCCAGCACGATGAGCCAGAGGATGCGGGAGAAGGCGCGGGTCCTCATTGCGGCTTCCTTGTCATGCGCTGGTAGGCGTTGTCGAGGGCCTCTTGAGGCGTGGAGCGTCCGGAGGTGATGGTGGAGAGGGCGGATTCCATGGAGCTCCAGAAAATGCCCATTTGGGGGATGTTGGGCATGAGCAGGCCCACTTCGATGTTTTTCATGGAGCCGGCGATGTGAGGATCGGAGGACTGGGCGTTGTAGGAGTCGATGAGGGCGGGCACGCCGAGGGGGACATGGCGATCCATGGCGGAGAGGCCCGTGGGGGTGATGAGGTAGCGTTCCAGGAATTCCTGGGCGAGGTCGAGGTTGGGGCTGGAGCGGTTGAAGACGGCGCCGAGTACGCCGACAAAGGGGCGGCCAGGCTTGCCGTTCACGCCCGGGATGGTGGTGACGCCGAAATCAATGCCGCTCTTCCGGAGGTTCTCCCAGGCAAAGGGACCGGAAATGAACATGGCCAGTTTGCCATCGTTCATTTGGGCATCGGCGATGGAGTAGGAGAGGCTGGAAGGGAGGACCTGCTTGTGGATCAGGCCCATGACGGCCTCCATGGCGGCGACGGCTCCGGGATTGTTCACGCCGATATCGGAGATGTCGTAGGTGCCGTCGGGGCGCTTGCCGAAGATATAGCCGCCATCGGAAGCCAGAAGGCCGAAGGAAAAATAGGCATTGTTGTAGTCCCACATGATGGGGGAGGCTCCCGACTTTTGAAGGCGGGGGGCGAGTTGGGCGCAGTCGGCCAAATTGGCGGGGATTTCATTTTCGGAAATCAGCGCCTTGTTATAAATGAGCCCGGTGGACTCCATCGCGATCGGATATCCCCAGAGGCGGCCGCGATGGGTGAAGGCTTCCCAGGCTTTCGGGAAGATGCGGGGTACAAAGGCGGGATCGGGATCGATGGGCAGGAGCAGGCCGGTGTCGGCCCATTCGCCGAGGCGGTCGTGGGCCCAGATCATGACATCCGGCCCCTTGCCGCTCTTGGCCGACTGGAAGAACTTGTCGGTGGCACCTTCCGGATGCTCCACGACGACGGGAATGCCCGTTTGCTCCGTGAACTTGCGGCCGATTTCGGCGATGCCCTCGTAGCCCTTGTCGCCGTTGATCCAGAGGAGGAGGGTTTCCGGCGTCCATGCCGGAGCGGATTGATGAAGGACGCAAAGGAGGAGCAACGAGATGAATGGAAGGACTCTTCTCACGGACGACACAATAGCGGGGAGGAGCGGGATAGGGCAACGCGAAAATGTGAGGAGGTTCCTTCCCCTTTCCGCGCGGGGGGGGGCATCTCTGTATTCGTTGACCTTTGTTGGTTGGGTGCCGCGATCGGCGTCATGCAGATGAGCCGTTCTTTTCTGTGCATTCTTTGAGGCGCTGTTTCAGGATTTCAAAATGGCTACTCCGGAACCCATCCACGGCACAGAAAATCCTCTTGATACTCCTGCCGTATGCGACAAAGAGTCCGCAAAGCCAGAGAAGAGCTTTTGACTAGTTATTATAATAACTAGTTGATTTGGTGTGGAGGGGGTGCATTCACATTTCGTGGACGGCCCATAGGCATATGCCCATTTTCAGGCGGATTGGGATTGCCGCCCAGAACGAGGAGCAGGGAGAGAGGCGGTGCAATCGGCGTCCGGGTCCTATCCAGAATCACGAAGGAATAGAGACAGCTGGTCAGTGAAACGACAATGCATTCTGCGGGTGGCAACGTGCGGGCAGGGGTTGCATTTCCGGGAGTGGAGGTGATATAAGGAAGAACCCGGCCGGTGGAGTTTGGATCCGGCGTGGGACTGTGTTAAGGAGATGACGTTGGATACGGTTGAAGACCAGGATGCGTTGAAGCTTCGCGCCGCGCAGGGAGACGCCACGGCGCAATTCCTGTTGGGCACGATCTTCGATGAGGGCCGCGGGGTGCCGGTGGACGAACGGGCGGCGGCGCAGTGGTTTCGCCAGGCGGCGGCGCAGGGGCATGCGGGTGCACAGTGCAATCTGGGGGTGATGTATGCGAGCGGCCGGGGCGTGGTGCAGGATGACCGGGAGGCGGTGAAATGGTACCGTCTGGCGGCGGAACAGGGCGACAAGGATGCCCAGTTCCTGCTGGGGATGGCGCACGGGCTGGGGCGCGGGGTTCCCCGGAACATCGACGAGGCGAAGAAGTGGTACCGCAAGATGGGCGAGCCGGAGCGTCCCCACTCGTAGTTGTTGACCGCAGAGTTGCCATTTTTGCGAGTGGGCAAGGGCAGGCGAATGTTGCATTGGAAGGGAGGGGTCTGCTATAGGTGAAGAGTTATGGCAGGAAAAAAAGGCAAGTTGTCGAATGTGCGGCGCGAGGCGGTGGGCATCCTGATGCAGGCGGTCTGGGTGTTGCTGCTGCTGGCGCTGGCTTCGTATGACTCCAAGGACATTCCGTGGGTGCACAGTCCGGCGAATTCGCCGACGGTGAACTACATCGGCCCGGTGGGGGCGTGGACGGCGTGGGGGGTTTTCAATGTGTTCGGGCTGGTGGGGTTTCTCTGTCCGCTACTGCTGGCGCTGTGGGGGCTGATCATGATCATGCGCTCCGGCGACCGGGTGTGGCCGAGGGTGCTGTGGATGTTGGGGATTCTGGCGGGGGTGTGCGTGCTGGTGGACATTCAGGCGCGCTTCTGGAACGGGGTGGCGGCAGAGCGCCTGAACCTGGACCAGATGCCCGGGGGGCTGGTCGGCTATGTGCTGGGGCGGATGTTGCTGACGAATTACCTGGGAGTGGTGGGCGCGGCGATCATCAGCATGGGTGTGGTGATTGGCGGACTGTTCTTCGTGTCGCAGACGCATCCGGTGGAACTGTGGCGGACCTTGGAGTCGATGTGGCTGCAATGGCGGGAGCGACGCGAGGAGTGGGCGGCGAGCCGCCGCACTGCGCAGGAGCAGGCGGAGCGGGAGGCTCGGCTGCTGGAGAAGGAGCGCGAAAAGCTGGAGCGGGAGCTGGAAAAGGAACGCCGCATCCAGGAGAAGGAAGAACGCCGATTGCTGAAGGAACGAGAGCTGCAGGAGAAGGAGGAGGCGCGTCGCCGCGAAGAGGAGGAGCGCCGCCAGAAGGCGGAGGCTTCGGCGGCGGCCCGCGAGCAGGAGGAGGCCGAACGCAAGGCGGCGTTCCTCAAGCGCCTGATGGACCAGAAGAAGGCCGAGGAGGAGAAGAAGGCCGCCGACGAGCGTGCGGCGAAGCAGGCGCGCCTGGATGCGGAAAAGGCGGCCAAGGCGGCGGCCGAGGAGGCCAATCTGCCGGCCCCGAAATGGGTGTTGCCGCCGATGACGCTGTTGCAGCCGATTCCCGAGGGGGCCGGCGTCCGGTCGGGGCCGGAAGAGCTCGAAAAAACCATTACGACGATCCGCAACACGCTGGCGGAATTCGGCATCGAAGCCGAGGTGACGCACGTGGAGCAAGGGCCGGTGGTGACGCGCTACGAGCTGTTGCCTGCGGCCAACGTGAAGGTGGAGCGCATCGGCGCGCTGTCCAACAACATCACGCTGGCGCTCAAGGCGGAGAGCGTGAGGGTGCAGGCGCCGATTCCGGGCAAGGGCGTGGTGGGCATCGAGGTGCCCAACGCCAAGCCCGCTCCCGTGGTGCTGCGCCAGTTGCTGGAGAGCGCGGCGTGGACGACTTCGAAGGCGGCCTTGCCGCTGGCGCTGGGACAGGACGTGGGGGGGCATGTGCTGATGGCCGATCTGGCGGCGCTGCCGCACATGCTGATCGCGGGCGCGACCGGGCAGGGAAAAACGGTTTGCATGAATTCCGTCCTGGCGGGCCTGCTGATGACCCGCACGCCGGAGGAGTTGAGATTGATCCTGATCGATCCGAAGATCGTGGAGTTTTCGGGATACAACGATTTGCCGCATTTGCTGGTGCCGGTGATCACGGACGCCAAGAAAGTGATCAACGGCCTGCGCTGGGCCATTCAGGAAATGGAGGCGCGCTTCAAGATGTTCCACCGGGCGAATGTGCGCGACATCCGCGGATTCAACCAGCGCCCCAAGGTCGAGCAGAAGGCGCTGTTCGAAGGCGAGGCGCCCCCCGAGGGCGAGGAGGTGCCTCCGCAGGAAGAGGCCGAGGCGCCCTTGCCGGAGCGGTTGCCGTACGTGGTGATCATCATCGACGAGCTGGCCGATTTGATGCTGACGGCCCAGCAGGACATCGAGCCGCGCATCCAGAAGCTGACGCAGCTGGCACGTGCGACGGGCATCCACATGATCATTGCGACGCAGCGGCCGACAGTGGACATCATCACCGGCACGATCAAGTCGAACATTCCGGGGCGCGTGGCGTTCAAGGTGGCGCAGAAGAACGATAGCCGCGTGGTGCTGGACCAGGAGGGAGCGGACAAGCTGGTGGGCAAGGGCGACATGCTGGTGCTGACGGGTTCCAACAAGCTGCAGCGGGCACAGGGGGCGTGGACGAAGGATGAGGAAATTCAGTCCGTGGTGGACCACTGGAAGCGTCAGGGCAAGCCGCGGTTTGAAAGCGCGCTGCAGGCGAAAATGGAAGGCAAGGGGTCGGTGGATTTGCCGGAGGCTCCGGAAGAGGACGAGGAGCTGATCCAGCAGGCCATCGAGGTGATCCGCCAGACGCGACGGGCCAGCACGTCGTCGATCCAGCGCCGTCTCCGGATCGGATACACGCGGGCGGCGCGGCTGATTGATATTCTCGAGGAAAAAGGCATGGTCGGGCCTCCGCGCGGAGCAGAAGCCCGGGAAATTCTGTTTGATTTGGACGGCGGTGGTTCGGCCGATTTCGCGAACACCGAGGATGAGCCTTCGCAGGCATAGGATGGGAACATGAGCGGCTTGGGTAATCAACTGAAGGAAGCGCGCGAGCGCATGCGGGTCACGGTGACGGAGGCGGCGGGTTCCACGCACCTCAAGATTCCGGTCATCGAGGCGATGGAGCGGGACGACTTTCCAAAGTTGATCGCGCCCGCGTATGCCAAGGGGTTTTTCCGCCTGTATTGCGAGTACCTGGGGCTGAATGCGGATCCGTTTGTGGATGCCTATCTGGTTGCGATGGGCGTTTCCGAGGACAAGGCGGAGTTGCTGCGCGATCCCAACAAGAAGCCGGGCCTGTTTTCCGGGTTGCAGAAAAAGATGAAGGAAATGCAGGACCGGAAGGAAGTCCAGCGGAAGGCCAAGGAAATCGCGGATGCGCGCGAGAAGGCGCGCCAGCTCCAGCAGCAGGCCGAAGCGAAAGGGCCTGACGATCCCGAATGGGGAGAGGCAGCCCCGGTCAACAACGCCCCGCCTTCGGCCATTCACCTGCCGCCGCCCTTGCCGAAGAAGACGCCCGGCCAGCAGGAGTTGCCGCTGGGGATTCCCGCGGGCGTGGAAGAACCGGCACCCATTGAACAGGCTGAAACGAAGGCGGACGAGGAAGCCGGTTTGTCGTGGGAAGAACCCGTCGAGCCGACGGAGTCGGTGGACGCGGAGCCCGCGAAGGATGAGCCTGTGGAGGAGGACGAGACGTTGAGCGTGGACGTGCCGCCTCCACCCCCTCCTCCGGTGGAACCCACCGTTGAGGAGCCGGTTGTGCGTGTGCCGCGCGGACGTGGCGCCAGCAAGCGGAAGCCGGTGTCGGCCCGGGAAGATGCCGAAGCGCGGGCCCGCATGGCGGAGGACCGGAAGCGCCAGTTGGAAGAGGCCTTGAGGCAGTCGGAGGAGGAAGTCCGCCGTACGCACGAGGAAGCCGAGCGTCGCGCCCGCGAGGAAGTGGAGCAGAAAGCTCTTGAAGCGGAGCAGAACCGCCGCCAGCTCGAAAAAGAGCTGAAGAAGCGGGAACTGGCTGCGCAGAAGGCCCGCGAAGAGGCGGAACGCCGCATGCAGCTGGAGGCCGAACGGCGCGCCCAGGAGGAGGAAGAGCTTCGGACCCGCGAGGAGGCCGAGCGCCAGGCGCGGCTGGAGGCGGAGAGGCGCATTCAGGAAATCGAGGGATATCGCCGGGAGCTGGAACGGGAGTTGCAGCGCCGGGAAGAGGCGGCGCGGCTGGAGCGGGAGGCCGTCGAAAAGTTATGGCAGGAGGAAGAGGAGCGGCGAGCCCAGGCCGATGCCGAGCAGAAGGCCCGGGAAGAGGCCGAGAGGCAGGCCCGGGAAGAGGCCGAGCGGAAAGTGCTGGCCACGGAGGAAAGCCGCCGCCAGCTCGAGGAAGAGCTCCGCCGGTTCGAGGAGAATGTCCGGCGTGCCCGCGAGGAAGCCGAGCAGCGCGCGAAGGAAGAGGCCGAAATCCGTGCGAGGGAGGAGGCCGAACAGCAGGCCCGCGAAGACGCCGAACGCAAGGCGCGCGAGGCGGCGGAGCAGCAGGTCCGCGAGACCGAAGAAAAGCGCCGCCAACTCGAAGAAGAACTGCGTCGCCGGGAGGAAGAAGCCCGGCTGGCGAAGGATGCCGCCGAGCAGAAGTCTCGGGAGGAAGCGGAACTCCGGGCCCAGGAAAAAGCCGAGCAGGAAGCCCGCGAAGAGGCCGAGCGCCAGGCCCGTCTGGCCGTTGAACAACAGGTACGGGAGACCGAAGAGCGCCGCCGGTTGCTGGAAGAGGAGCTTCACCGCCGCGAGGAGGAAACGCGTCTGGCCCGCGAGGAAGCCGAGCGGCAGGCCCGGATCGAGGCCGAGCGGAGGGCGCAGCTGGAAGCGGAATGGAAGGCCCGTCAGGAGGCCGAGCGCGAAGCCCGTGAAGAGGCCGAACGCCAGATGCAGGAGACGGAAGAGCGCCGCCGCCAACTGGAAGAAGAATTGAAGAGGCGCGAGGAAGAAGCGCGGTTGGCTCAGGAGGAAGCAGAGGCTCAGGCGCGCGAAGAAGCCGAGCATCGGGCCCGGGTCGAGGCCGAGATGCAGGCGCGCGAGGAAGCGGAACGGCAGGGACGCGAGGCCGCCGAGCAAAAGGTGAGGGAGACCGAGGAACGCCGTCGACTGCTGGAGGAAGAACTTCGCCGTCAGGAGGAGGAGGCCCGCTTGGCGCAGGAAGAAGCCGAGCGCCGTGCCCAGGAAGAGGTGGAGCGTCGTGCCCAGATGGAGGCCGAGCATCAGGCCCGCGAAGAAGCCGAGAGAAAGGCCCGCGAGGTGGCCGAGCAGCAAGCGCTTGAAATCGAAGAGCGCCGGCGCCTGCTGGAGGCGGAATTGCTGCACAGTCAGGAGCAGGCCCGGTTGGAGCGCGAAAAGCTGGAAGCGCTTTTGCAGGAAGAGGCGGAACGCCGCGTGCGCGAGCATGCCGGGATTCTGGCCCGCGAGGAGGCCGAACGCCTGGCGCGGGAGGAAGCCGAAAAACGCCAGCAGGAATTGCAGGAGGAATACGAGCGCCGCGAGGTGGAGGTCCGTATTGCCCGCGAGGAGGCTGTGCGAATCCACGAGGAATCGAACCGGCAGACGCGCGAGGCGGCGGAGAATAAAGTGCGAGAAGTGGAGGACCGCCGCCGCTTGCTGGAAGAGGAGCTTATCTTGCGGGAAGACCAGGCCCGCATTGCCCGCGAGGAAGCCGAGCTGAAGGCCCGGGAAGAGGCGGAGCGCCGCGCCCAGGTCGAGGCGGAATGGAAAGCGCGCGAGGAGGCCGAACGCAAGGCTCGCGAAGAAGTGGAGCTTCAGGTTCAGGTGGCCGGGGGCCGCCTGCAGGAGCTGGAAGCGGAGTTGAGCCGTCGAGCGGAAGAAGCCCGGTTGGCCCAGGAAGAGGCGGAGCGTCGTGCCCGGGAAGAGGCGGAGCGCCGCGCCCAGGTCGAAGCGGAATGGAAGGCGCGCGAGGAGGCCGAACGCAAGGTCCGCGAAGAAATCGAGTCCAAGGCCCAGCGGACGGCGACCCAGTTGCGCGACTTGGAGGAAGAACTGCTCAAGCGCGAGGAAGAAGCCCGCCAGGCCCGGGAAGATCTGGAGCAGAAGATCCAGGAAGAAGCGGAACAGCGCGCCCGGATCGAAGAGGAATTGCGTGCGCGCGACGAGTCGGCGCGGCAGGCCAGAGAGGAATTCGAGGAACAATCCCGCCTTGCTTCCGAAAAACAGCGCGAGTTGGAAGAGGAATTGGTGCGACGGGAAGAGGAAGCCCTCCAGGCTCGCGAAGAAGCCGAACGGCGCGCCCGCGAGGAGGCGGAGCAGCGTGCGCAGGCCGAGGCGGAGCTGAATGCCCGCAGCGAGACCGAGCGTCTGGCGCGGGAAGAGGCAGAAGCCAAGGTGCGTGCGTCCGAAGGGCGCCTGCGCGAACTGGAAGCGGAATTGGCGCGCCGCGATGAGGAAGTCCGGCTGGCCCGGGAGGAAGCGGCGCGTCAGGTGAAAGCCGAGGCGGAGAGCCGCGCGCGGATGGAAGAAGAGCACCAGCGGCGGGCGGAAGCCGAGCGGCAGGCCCGCGAAGCGGCAGAGCTGCAAGCGTTGGAGACGGAAGAACGTCGCCGGTTGCTGGAGGAGCGGCTGCGGGAAAAGGAACGCGAAGTGGTCGCGGCCCGCGAGGCGGCCGAAGCCAAGGCCGCCGAGGAATCGGCTGCCCGTGCCCGGCAGGAAGAGGAACAAAAGTCCCGGGAGGAAGCCGAACGGCTGGCCCGCGAGGAAACCGGTCTGAAAATTCAGGAGGCGGATGCCCGCATCCGCCAGTTGGCGGATGAATTGAAGCAGCGCGAGGAGGAGGTCCGTCAGGCCCGGGAAGAGGTGGAACTGCGGGTCATGGTGGAACAGGACAGCCAGGCTCGTGAAGCTGCCGAGCGGCGGTCGCGCGAGGAAGCCGAGCTGGCCGAACGCGAGGCGGCGGAACTGCGTTTCCGTGCGGAGGAGCAACGCCGTCTCCAGTTGGAACAGGAATTGAAACGGCGCGAGGAAGAAGCGGTCCTCGTCCGCGAGGAGGCGGAGCGCAAAATCCAGGAGGAAGTTCTCCATCGCGCCCAGGCGGAAGCGGAGCTGAAGGCAAGGCTGGAAGCCGAGGCCAAGGTCCGCGAAGAAGCCGAACTCAACGTGCAAAAGGCGGAAGAGCGGAGGCGTCATCTGGAAGAGGCCCTCCGGGCCAAGGAACGGGAGGTGGTGCTGGCCCGCGAAGAGGCGGAACGGCGCCTTCAGGAGGAGGAAATCCGCCGAGCCCAGGAAGTGGCCGAGCAGCAGTCGAGCGTGGAAGCCATTCGCCAGCGCCATGCGGAAGAGCTCCGGCGCGTGCGCGAAGATGCCGAACGCCAGCTGCAGGAGTTCCTGGCGCGCCAAACGATGGATGCGGACGAGAGGCTGTTGAGCGATGAGCGGTTACGCAAGCTTCATGCCGAGGAAATCGAGCGAGTTCGCGAAGAGGCCGCCCGACAGGCTCGCGAGGAAGCCGAGCGGAAGGCTGCCGAAGCCTTTGCCCGGTTCGAGGAAGAACGCGTGGCCATGCACAAGCTGGAGGAGGCCGAGCGCCGCCGCCGGGAAGAGTCGTTGCGCCGCGAGCAGGAAGAAGCCTCCCAGCGCCAGGTCGAACAGGAGCAAATTCAAATTCGCGAAGATGAGGTTCGCCGCGCTGCGGAGGAGCAACGGGTTTCCGGGGAAACGGCGGCTCCCGTGGGGATGTCCGAGCCTGTTGCGGAGATGGCGCCGCTGCCTGTTGTGGAGCCGGTGATTCCAGAGACGGAGTCGCCGCTGGTTTCCGTGGTTGCCGAGGAATCGCCTGCAAAGGCCGAAGAAACGATGCCGTTGACTGTCGCCGAGGCCGTGGAACCGGTGATGCCGGACGCGCCGCTGGCGCCGCCGGTGGTGGTGGCGATGGAAGAGCCTCCTCGCAAGGGACCGATGCCGATCAAGCGCATTGAAAAGGATAGCCGTTCCATCCGGATTTCGCCGACTTCGGGGCAGGGGAAAGCCAAGTCTGCGCCGAAGTCCCAGCCCGTACCGAAGACCACTACGCCTGCGGCCCCCAAGGAGCCGAAGGCTCCCAAGGTCCCGATCACGACCCGGATTCGCTCCCGGTTTGCCGCGATCCCGTGGCAGGTCTGGCGTACGCTGGCCGGGCTGATCGTACTGGCGCTCCTTTGGGTTGTCATCGCCCGGGCATGCGAGAAATCGCGCAGTGCGGCATCGGCCGCCCCGGCCGTTGGGAAGCCGTTGACAGAATCGTGCCGTCCTGCACCGGAACCGTACTTGGATTAACCGTTCATGAACTTGCCGAACACCCTGACCGTGAGTCGTTTGATTGCCGCCGTGGTGGTGATGCTGGCGATGGCCTTGCCCATTCCGTTTTCCTCCACGCTGGCCTTTGTGGTTTTCGTGGCGGCCAGCATCACGGATTACTGGGACGGGAAGCTGGCCCGGAGCCACTACGGCGTGACGACCTTCGGAAAGCTGATGGATCCTCTGGCCGACAAAGTGCTGGTTTGCGCGGCGCTGGTGAGCTTTGTTGGAATCCGGCTCCGTTTCGAGCCGAATTATTCGCTTGTGCCGGCGTGGGTGGTGGTGGTGATCATCGCGCGCGAATTCGCGGTGACCGGGCTTCGGCTGCTGGCGGCCTCGGCCAGCCAGCGGCGGATCATCAGCGCGGGGAACTGGGGCAAGCTCAAAACGGTGTGGCAGATGGTCGCCATCATTTCGACATTCGTGCTGCTGGCGGCCCGGGAGGATTTCATGCCCCTGATGAACCTGTCGGATAAATTCCTGCGGCAGTACGACGCGGCTTTTGTGATCACCTCGTGGATCCTGTCCACGCTGGTGGTGGTGGTGACGGTGATTTCGGGATGGAAGTATTTCGCCGATCACCTGGATCTGGTGACGGCGGAGATGTAGAAGACGGGCCTTGGCCCATGGACAAGCGAGGAACAGAATGAAATCAACTTGGAATGCGATGAAGATGCTGTGGTTGCTGCCCGCAACGGCTGGCTGGGCCCAGACGACGGGGGAGGCGGCCCCGTCGGCCGAGATGCTGACGTTCCAGCAACTGATGCAAATGGGCGGGGTGCTGATGTACGTGCTGGTGGCGCTGTCGGTGCTGGGGCTGGCGCTGATTGTGTATTACGCGCTGGTGCTGCGCGTCCGCAACATCGCGCCTGCGGCGCAGGCGCTGCGCCTCCGCGAACTGCTCAAGGAGCAGCGGCGCCGCGATGCCCGCGAGCTCTGCGCGCAGGAGCCCACAGCCCTGGCGGCGGTGACGGCGGCGGGCCTGGATTTCCTGAAGGAGAACCCGTCGGTGAAGTCGGGCATGCTGAAGGAAATCATGGAGAGCGAAGGGTCGCGGCAGGCGGGCCGCATGCAGAACATGATCCATTACCTGCTGGATTTGTCGGCGGTGGCGCCCATGGTGGGATTGCTGGGCACAGTGATCGGCATGCTGAAGGCGTTCAACAGCGTGGCCTTTGATCTGGCCAAGGCCCGGCCGATGGAACTGGCCGGCGGCGTGGGGCAGGCGCTCATCACGACGATTGCAGGCCTGATCGTGGCGATTCCGGCCATGATGGCCTACTCCTGGTTCCGGGGCCGCGTGATCAAATTGACGGGTCGTTTGGAAGGGGCCTCCACGGACCTGCTGGCGATTCTGGAAAACAAAGGGGAATAAATGAATTTCCAGAAGAAAACCCTGGTGCCCGCGAATCCCGGCGTTCCCCTGACGCCGATGATCGACGTGGTTTTCCTGCTGCTGTGCTTCTTCGTGACCAGCCAGATCTTCGCGCAGTGGGAGACGGAGATCGACATTGCGCTGCCCACGGCGGCCACCGGCGGGATGCCCCAGCGGCTTCCCGGGGAGGTCATCATCAACGTGATGGCCGACGGGACGGCCGTGGTGAACGGCCAGAGCCTGAACGATGGCGAGCTGCGGACGATGATGGACCGGCTGGTGGAATTGTTCCCGGGGCAGCCCGTGTTGCTGCGGGCGGACAAGTCGACGGCCTATGAGCATGTGGTGCGTGTGCTGGACACCTGCCGGCAGGCCGACATCTGGAATATTTCGTTTGCCACGCTGGCTCCCGGGTCGTGATGAAGCGCGGTTGGATTTGTTTTGTCCTTTGCGGCTGGCTGGCTGTTTCGGCCTGGGGACTGACCGCCGACGAGCAGATGCGTTTTGCCGACGGGATCTACCTGCGCGGCTTTCATGAAACGGCCGTGGGGGAATATCTTGCCCTGCTGCGGGATTTTCCGGAGAGCGCGCACGTGCCGACCGCCTTGTACCGCACGGGCGAATGCTATCGCCAGATGGGCAACCAGTCGGGCGCGGAGCGCTTCTACAAGCGGGTGGTCACGGAATTCCCTCAAAGCGAACCGGCCTCCCGCGCCCAGTTGCGCCGTGCCGAGCTGGCCATTGCCGATGGCCGCCACGCCGAAGCGGCGGGCCTGTTGAACGAGCTGCTGATGAAGGACGTGGCGCCCGAGACTGCCGTGGCGGCTTCCTACTATCTGGGGTTCAGCCGGTGGAAGTCGGGGGATCTCCGCGGGGCGGGTGCGGCCTATGAGCGGCTGCTGAAGGAATACGCGGCGTCTCCCTATGCCTCCTATGCGGCGCTGGATTTGGCGGCGCTGCATGCCGGTGACAAGGGCAACGAGGCGCAGATGGAGGCGTGGTTCGAGCAGGCGGTGAATACGGCGGGCACGCCATCGGCCAAGGCGGAGGCGCTGTTCCGCTGGGGCGACTGGGCGTATCGCAAGGAGCGCTATCAGGCGGCGGCCGACACGCTGCAATCGCTGCTGGTGGAATTCCCGGCGGAGCGCCGAGCGCGCGATGCGCAGTTGGCGGCGGCCTGGAGCCTGTACTACCTGGACCGGACGGTGGAATCGATGGAGCTGGCCGAAAAAATCGTGTCCGGCGCTTCCGACGAGGAAACGGCCTCTTCGGGAACCTATCTGCTGGCCAACTGCCTGCGGAAAATGAACCGCGACGGCGAAGCGCTGGAGAAGTATGCCGACGTGGTGCGCCACTATTCCCGCACGCGGTTTGCGGACCGTGCGGCCTACGAGATCATGGTCACGCATTTCAAGCGCGGGGAATTCGAGAAGGCGCTGGCGGCGGCGCCTGTCCAGCCCGAGGCGGCGAACGAGGTGGATGTGCTCTGGATGCGGGCGGAGTCCGAGCGGGAGCTGGGACGGCTGGATCTGGCGCGCGGGCGCTACGAGGCGCTGGTGAAGCAATTTCCGAAATCCACCCAGGCGGCTTCCTCGCTGTTGCGCCTGGGCGAAATGGCCCGCGAGGCCGGGCGGATGGAGGAGGCGGCGGAACAGTTTCGCCGGGTGGCGAGTGACTTTCCTCAACACGATGCCGTTCCGGAGGCGTTGAAGGCTTCGGCGCTGGCGCGCCTGCGGATTGGCGATGCCAAAGGGGCGTTGGAGGATTGGGATGCGCTGCTGGGGAGCAAGTCGGCGGATGCCGAAACGATCGGCGAGGCCCGCCTGCAAAAGGCGCTGGTGTTGATCGAGCTGAAGAAGGGCGGCGCGGCGATGGAGACGCTGGATGCCCTGCTGAAGGATCGTCCGGACAGTGTGCAGGCGGCGCGCGCGCAATACTGGCGCGGCGTGCTGCTGTCGGAGAAGGAACAGTGGGAACCTTCCGAAAAAGCCCTGCGCGCCTGTCTGGCCGCCGCCCCGGATGTCCAGACGGCGTCGCTGGCGCGTCTCCGGTTGGCGGTGGTTCTGCAGCGCCAGAACCGCATGGACGAGGCGGCGGACCAGATGGAGCCGCTGCTGGCGGAAGCGCCGCGGGTGGCGGAGAATCCGGCTTTGGTGGAATGGGCGCTCCGGCGCCGCTTCGACCAGGGGCAGTATGACCGCGCGCTGAAGGCGGCCACGGCCCTGGCGGAGGCCGCGCGGGAGGCTTCCTGGCGGCAGATTGGATGGCATTGG
>CAYNHA010000142.1:0-2970 GCA_964397035.1 uncultured Verrucomicrobiota bacterium | reverse complement strand
GAATATGACCGCTCGCTGTTCCGCCCGGAGACGGTGGCGGGCTTCCTGGAAAACCTGAAGGTCCTCGTGTCCGACGCCGCCAAGCGCCCCGACGCTCGCATCCACGAGTTGGCCTATCAATCCGAAGCCTCCATGGCCCGCTTCATGGAGCTGGCCTGCGGGCCGCGCCTCGAGGAGGCCGACAGCAGCATTTCCGCGCGGTTTGCCGCGGCCGCGCAGGCGCATCCGGACCACATCGCGCTGGTTTTTGGCGAACGCCGCCACACCTATCGCGAGCTGGCCGCCTGGACCGATCGCATCGCGGCCGGGCTGTTGCGCCGCGTGGCGCCGGGCGACCGCGTGGGGCTGAGCATGCAGAAGAGCGATGGCCTCGTGGCGACGGTGTTGGCCCTGCTCAAGATGGGCTGCACCTATGTGCCGCTCGATCCCAGCTACCCCCCCGACCGCGTCCGGTTCTTCGTGGAAAACGCCGCGGTGCGCCACGTGGCCGCCGATTCCGAGAGCCGCGCGGCGCTGGAGGGCATCGGGCTTGGCCATTTGGATTACATGGATCCGCTCGCCGAAGCCGTGGACCTCACCGCGCCCTTGCCGGTCGTGGAGCCGGTCGCGCTCGCCTATGTCATCCACACCTCGGGCTCCACGGGCAAGCCCAAGGGCGTCATGATCGAGCAGCGGACCGTGGTGCGGCTGGCCCTGGTCACGGCGGAATCCTTCGGGCTCGACGACAGCAGCGTCGCTTCGCTGATCGCCTCCATGAATTTCGATGCCAGCGTAATCGAGATTTTCCCGTCCCTGTTGACCGGGCGGACGCTGACGGTGATTCCGGAGGCCGCCCGAAAGGATCCGGTGGTTCTCCACCGCACCTTGCGGGAGCAGGGCGTCACGCACGCCATCCTGTCGCCTGTCGTGCTGCAGAACCTGCCGCGCGAACCGATCCCCACGCTGCGGCTGCTCGGATTTGGCGGCGATGTGTTGGATGAAACCACCGCGGACTGGTGGTCGCGCCATGCCCGCCTGTTCAGCCTGTACGGCCCGACGGAAATCACGGTGATGGCCTCGATGGGGCAGATCCAACCCGACGCCAATCCCCGCATCATTGGCAAGCCCCTCGGCGGCTATCGCCTCTATCTGCTCAACCGCTACAAGCAGGCGGTGCCGCTGGGTGCCGTCGGCGAGATCTGCATCGGCGGCGACAATCTGGCGCGCGGCTATCTCAACCGGGAGGATCTCACCATCGAACGCTTTGTCCTCGATCCGTTTGATGGCTCGCCGTATGCCTTGATGTATTTGACCGGGGATCTGGGGAGGTTCCTGCCCGACGGCACCATCGAATTCTTCGGCCGCAACGATGCCCAGATCAAGCTGCGCGGGTTCCGGATCGAACTGGGCGAGATCGAGACATGCCTCAATTCGTTCGCCGGCCTGCGCCAAGTGGTTTGCGCCGCCAAGGGTGAGGGCGACAACCGCTATCTGGCGGCCTACTACGTCGCGGAGACGGATCTCGACGAGGAGTCCCTCCGCCGCCATGCCGCGAAGTTCTTGCCGGACTACATGGTGCCCGCCTTCTTCGTGCGGCTCGATGCGCTTCCCGCCTCTCCCAGCGGGAAGATCGACCGCAAGGCGTTGCCGGCCGTGTCGGGGAAATCCAACGCCCATCCGCCCCACGACGGCCTCGAGCGGCAGATTGCGGACATCTGGGAAGAGGTGCTGCACTACCGCGGCATCGGCCGCGACGACAGCTTCTTCCGCGTGGGCGGCAATTCCCTGCTGGCGGTTCGGATGCAATCGCGGATTCTCGACAAGCTCGGCCTCAAATTCAACATGGGCGAGTTTTATGGCGCGCCCACCATCGAGGCCCTGGCCGCGGGGCAACGCATGGATCATATCCAGCAGGCCATCCGGGACGCGCAGGCGGACATCTCCATGCCGCCTCCCGCGCCTCGTGCGCAGGAGGCTTCGGCTCCGCGTTCGGTGTTGCTGACGGGCGCCCGTGGATTCCTGGGCTGCTTCCTGCTCGACGAGCTGCTCCGCCGGTGTGAAACCGTCCATTGTCTCCTGCGCTGCCGCGACGAAGCCGAGGGGTTGGCCAGCCTGCGCAAGCAGGCCGAGGCGGCGGGGATTTCCCCCGATTTGAGCCGTGTTCGCGTCGTGCCGGGCGATTTGGCGGAACCGGAATTGGGGCTTTCCGAATGCGCTCGCCAGCGGCTTGCTTCGGAGACGGACGCGATTGTGCACTGCGGCGCCTTTGTCCACCATCTCCACAGCTATGCGACGATGAAAGCCTCCAACGTCGATGCCACGGCGGCGTTGCTGCGACTTGCGCTGGCCGAGCGTCAAAAGCCGTTCTGCTTCGTGTCCACCCTTTCGGTGGCCACGGCGATTGAAGGCGCGGTTCGGGCGGAGGAAGCCATCCTTGCCAATCCGCCCGTCATCGACAACGGCTATCTCCTGACCAAGTGGGTGGGGGAGCAGCTCGTGGCTCGATGTGCCGCCCGGCATGGACTGCCTGCCGTGATCGCCCGCGCGGGCAACATCACGGGCAGCAGCGCCAACGGGTTCAGCAACTATGACCGCAATCATTTCTGGCTGTTCAACAAAGGCTGCCTCCAACTGGGGGCCTTTCCGGACATGCCCGAGACCGTCGAGATGACCCCCGTGGACCATCTCGCGCGTTCCATCGCCGCGCTGGCGCTCGCCCCCCGGAAGGAGCTGCTTGTGGCCAATCTGTCCAATCCGGCCACGCTGAGCCTTCGCGCGTTCTTCGCGGCGCTCGCGGGGTGTGGATTCACCGCGAAAGCCGAACCTTCCGCCGAATGGCAGAATCGTCTCGCGTCGATCGGCGAGGAAAATGCGCTTTCGCAAATCAAGGACTTTTATACCGGAGACCTCTCCGCGGCGCCGTTGCCGGTGGAGCAGGCCGCCACCTTGGCTGCGCTGGGCGCGCTTGGGGTGGGGTCGGCGCCTTCCTAT
>CAYNHA010000141.1:0-5164 GCA_964397035.1 uncultured Verrucomicrobiota bacterium | reverse complement strand
AAAATGAATCCAGTCGCTGCTGACGTCGATGGCCGTGGAACGCGAGTCGCGCACACGTCCGTCCACGATCCAGTCCACATCCGCGCCATAGCCGCGAAAGTCGTTCGTCGATGTCCTCCACGGAAACACGATCCATTTCCGCTCCGAACTTTTCAGGGATACAGGTTTCACAACGGACTGCACGGTGCGGTCCAGATCCAGGATGCGGACGCGCAATTCGCCTTCAATGGCCGTTCCTGAGGATTGAAGAAGGACCGCGATGGAGGCCATTTGGCCTGGGCAATAGCGGCTCTTGCGGAGCGAAACCTCGCGGATCGGCGAATTCAAGCGCATGCGGTAATCGGCGCCCGTGTTGCTATCCCAAGAACTCCGGCCTTCCGCATCCACCGCGCGAACATAGAACCGAAGGGCGGCGCCTTCCGGAAAACCGCCAACGGAAGCCGACCACACCTCGGTGTCCTCCGAGGAATCCGCGTTCACCATGGGCACCGTTATCCACGAGGCGCCATCGTTGGTGGAAAGGCCCACTTCGGCGGCGACGGCGGCCCCTTGGGGTTTGATGTGCGTGGAGATGACTAGCTCTGCGCCCGGTTCCAGAGCGCCGGGCGGGGGATCGGTTTGCATATCGCCGACCCAACGAATGTCGCTGGCGAAGGCGGCCGAGGCGGCGCAAGCCAGCGCGCAAACAGTTTTCCACAGTGTGGAAACATTTTTTCCATTGTGTGGAAAAATCCGGAAAAAGTTTTCCATACTGTGGAAAAACCGGCGCGGGGACATTCAGCGCCACTTTTCGAAGAGGTCGTCGAAGAGGCCGTGGGCGGCGGCGCGGGGATCGCGGGCGGGCCGGGCGTAGGGCGGGGGGCTGACGTGGACATCGGCGTCGGGGATTTGGAAGGCGCCGTTCATTTGCGAGCGGTGGCGGACATAGGCGGCTTCGGCTTCGGCCTGGCGGGCTTCGGCGCCGGCGGATTGGTGGACGAAGTAGGCGATGAGGAGAAGCGAGAAGTTGATGCTTTCGCCGTCCAGGAGCGGCAGGAGGGCCCAGGCGCCGAAAATCCAGGCGATGCCGCGGCCGACCTTGGCGGCGAGCTTCGTGGCGGCCAGGCGGCCGAGACGCGGCGTGAGCACGGCGCGGAAGACGCGGCCGCCATCCATGGGGAAGGACGGAATCAGGTTGAAAAAGGCGAGCATGATGTTGAAGCCGCCCAGGTTGGCCAGGAGGAGGCCGAGGTTGTGGTGGAGGGCGGCGCCCAGCGGGGCGAACCACCAGGCGAGGATGCCGAGGGCGAGGCTGACGGCGGGACCGGCGAGGGCGGTTTGGATTTCATCGATGGGTTTCGTGGGCATGCGTTCGAGGCGTGCCATGCCGCCGATGGGCAGGAGAAGGATTTCGAGGATGCGGGCTCCCTTGGCACGGGCGACGAGGGAGTGGCCGAGTTCGTGCAGGACCACGCAGCCGAACAGGCCGGCCGCGAAGAGCAGGCCGAAGAGGATTCCTTGCAGGCCGGCCGCTGGCGCGAACGAGAGCGCGAAGAGCGGCAGAAAGATCAGGAGGGTGACGTGCAGCCGCACGGGGATGTCGAGGATTTTTCCGATGGAATAGGAGTTGGCCATAACGATGGGAGTCTATCACAATCCGGTGGAATGTGGCGCGTAAAAGAGGTGGGGGTCAGCGGGCGTTCAGCCAGGCTTTCCGTTTTTCGGGCGCGAAACGTTCAATGGCGTAGCGGAGCATGGTGCGCGGCATGCGGGAAACGTGGAGGCGGATGAAACCGGTGAGGGCGGCTTCATCGCGCTTGCCGGCTTCGCGCAGCATCCAGCCGGTGGCCTTGTGCATGAGGTCTTCGGGGTCCGTCAGGAACTTTTCAGCCAGCCAGAAGGTGTTGTCGAGATTTCCCTGGCGGATGTGTTCGAGCGTGGAAATCATGGCGATGCGGCGGTCCCACAGGAGGGGGGATTTCAAGAGGGTTCCCAGCACGCGGCGGCCCTTGCCGGGGGGGAGGTGTTTGCCGACGATGCCGGGGGCGCTGAGATCCACCAGGTCCCAGTTGTTGATCCGGGGGGTATGGGAAAGATAGAAATCGAAAATGGATTGGCGGGTTTCGTTGCTTCCCTTGGCATAGGAAAGCACCAGGGCCGCGAGCGCGAAGAACCGGGCTTCGTGGACGGGAGAGGCGAGCAGGTCATCCGCCACGGAAAGGGTAATGGGCGGAAACGATTTCACGATGGAGCGGACTTGAGGAACGGTCAGGCCCCAGAACTGGTCGCCTTCGCCATACTCTCCGGGGCCGGTCTTGAAAAAACGGCGCAGGATGGATTCCTGCGCCGGATTGCGATGCCGCCGGAGTTCCCGAAGAATGGAAGCAGCGGTCGGCTCGCGTTGGATCATGCTGTTCGGATTAGGGCCAGGTGACCATGACGATGTTGCTGCGTTCGCGCACGTTGCGGCTGGAGGTGCGGGCCAGGCCGCTGACCATCAGGCCGATGCGTTCGCCGCTGCGGGGATACCAGCTCGACATGGGCGACACCTTGATGTGGTTTCCGAGGCTGCCGTCCAGAACGCCCTTGGGCTTGGAGGTTTGGCCATAGCGGAGCCACTCGAAGGTTCCGGCATACCACTGGCCGCCGATGTTGGCAAAGACCCAGGGGTTGGCATTCACGCCATCGACGGCAGGCCAGACTTTGGCCTTGTCGTAGGGCAAGTTGATGGTGCCGCCCGAGACGCTGGCGCTCAAGTGGGTGGTGACGGGCCAAGCCGAGACGTCCGTGTGCAACCACTTGACGGTTCCCGTGATTTCCGCAGGGAAACCATACGGATTGTTCGTCGTGGTTGTTCCGGTGTTCGTGCCGGTGCTGGTACCGGTGTTTGTACCGGTGCTGGTTCCCGTGTTCGTTCCCGTACTGGTGCCGGTGCTGGTTCCCGTGCTGGTGGAGGTGGTGTTTCCCTGCAATTGGGCCAAGGAAATATCGCCCTGGCTTTCAATGGCTGTCCGCTCGCAACCGGCAACCATGGCGCCCATGACACACACCGCCAAAATCAATTTTGTCCGAGTTTCCATAATCAACCTCCAGTCCGTCTATGTTGCAATGTCTACGCTATCTCCATCCGAAAGGACAGGAAGCACTCCCGATGCCATTGAAGTGTAGATACCCCATCAAGGCGGGAGGCACAACCATTATTTAACAAATAATTGCGTTTTGAAGGGTCACGATTTGGAGAGGCGGCCATCGTGCAGGGTCCAATGGGAGGTGCCGGGCGTGATCCATTCCGGATTGTGCGTCACGAGCAGGATGGACATCCCGGCCCGGTTGAATTCCCGGAAAAGCTGCATGACGCGGGCGGCGGAATCCGGGTCGAGGTTTCCCGTGGGTTCATCGGCCAGCAAGAGGCGGGGGGGGAGGGCCAGGGCGCGGGCAATGGCTACGCGCTGCATTTCGCCGGCGGAGAGCAGGCGGGCCGCTTGGCGGGATTTGGCGGACAGGCCGACGCGTTCCAAGGCGGCCGTGGACAGGGAGAGGGCCTCGCGTGGATCGTGCTTCAGGTAGCGGAATCGGAAAAGGACATTGTCGAGGACGCTCCGGTGCGGCAGCAGGCAGAATTTCTGAAAGACCATTCCCACGCCGTATTTTCGGATTTCCGTCCGCTGGGTTTCCGTCATTCCGGACACATTCTGGCCATCGAACCATATGTTTCCGTGGTCGGCCGGCTGCAGGAGCCCCGCCAGCATCAGCAAGGTGGTTTTGCCGGAGCCGGACGGTCCCGTGATGATTCCGAATTCGCCGGCCTTCAGCGAAAGGTTGACTTCCTGAAGCACGGCGACTTCTCCCGCCGCGCCGCGGAACGATTTTCGGACATTGTCCAGTCTGAGCCGTTCGGCGGGTTTGGGTTGCGGTGTCAAATGGGTTCGCCTTTGAAAAGGCCACGGCAAGTCTGGGCGTGGCAAAGGGCCAGCGCGAGGGCATCGGTGGCATCGAGGGGTGGGGTTTCGGGCAGGCCGAGGACCGACATCACCATGCGGGCCACTTGTTCCTTGGGGGCGGCTCCCCAGCCGGTGATGTTTTGCTTGGCGCGGCGTGGCGAGTATTCAAAGACGGGCACTTCGGCGGCGGCGCAACAGGAGATGGCCACGCCGCGCACCTCGCCCAGCACCATGGCGACCTTGGCGTTTTTGAAGAAGAAGCCGCCTTCAATGGAGGCGGCTTCGGGTTTGTGCGTGGCGATGACGGCATCCATCCGTTCGCGCAGGGTGCGCAGGCATTCCGAATGAGGGGCCTTGGGGCCCATTTTCACCACTTCCCAGTGGCGCGAGGTGGTGCGCGAGCCCTGCTGTTCGATCACGGCCAGCCCTGTTCCTCGCAACGATGCATCGATGCCCAGCACCTTCATGGTTTGTCCTCCAAAAGAAAAAGCTCCCGATCCGGGTTCCGGACCGTGGAGCTTTTCGCAGCGAAACGGGCCGGTCCCTAGCCTTCGATGGCCTCGTCGGCAATGTCGCCGTTCATGTACACGTTCTGCACGTCTTCGAGTTCTTCGATGGCTTCGACCAGTTTCATCAGGCTGGCTGCCTGGTTCTTATCCGTCACCGGAACCCACAAGGTGGGAACCATGGCCACGCCGGAATCTTCCGACACCTTGTAGCCGGCGGCGGTGACTTTTTCCGAAACCTCGTTGTAGACGGAGGGGGAGGTCAGGATTTCAAACTGATCGCCTTCCAGTGTCATGTCGTCGGCACCGGCTTCGAGAACCAGTTCCATCAGTTTGTCTTCGTTGACGCCTTCCGCATCGACCAGGATCTGGCCGCGGCGCTGAAAATTCCGCATCACCTGGTTGGTTCCCGCCAGCGTGCCGTTATGGCGCTGCAGGAGGTGACGGACTTCGGCCACGGAGCGGTTTCGATTGTCGGAGAGGCACTGAATGATCATTCCCACGCCGCCGGGGGCGTAGCTTTCGAAGATAATCTCCTCGATGGCGGCGCTTTGCAGCGCGCCGGTACCCTTTTTGATGGCGCGGTCAATGTTGTCCGCCGGCATGTTGGCCGCCTTGCACTTCGACAAAATGGTGCGCAAGGTGATGTTCGATCCCGGATCTCCGCCGCTCATCCGCGCCGAGATGGTCAATTCCTTGGCCAGTTTGCTGAAGATTTTGCCGCGCTTGGCGTCGGCC
>CAYNHA010000140.1:0-4152 GCA_964397035.1 uncultured Verrucomicrobiota bacterium | reverse complement strand
TGGCGTACCTGACAGGAGTTGAACCTGTAACCTTCTGATCCGTAGTCAGATGCTCTATCCAATTGAGCTACAGGTACACCGAATGGTCAGGGGTTGTACACTACTGTGCCGCTCTTTGCAACCCCCTCTTTCAACTTTTGCCATTTTTGCCCCTCATGGTGTAGCATGCCCTCCCGAATTCCACTTTCCAAATGGACTCCTCCACCCCAACTGAATCTCCTTCTGTCCACGAGTCAACGGACTTGCTTTTTGGCAGAGACGATTCTCCGCCATGGAAACTGAGCGCATTCCTGGGTGCCCAGCATCTGCTGGTTGCCCTCCTGTATTTGATCTATCCCGTGTTGCTTGTCCAGGAATCGGGCCACTCCACCGAAGAATCGCGGCTCATGCTGGTGGCCACTCTCGCCGTGACGGGACTCACGACGCTCTTGCAGGCGCGCGCGGGCCGCCGCCTCGGTTCGGGGTTTCTCGCCGTACAAGTGGCGAATCCCATTTTCCTCCCTCTTTCGCTGGCCGCTGTCCAAATGGGAGGGCTGGGTCTTCTCGCCAGCTTGCTGGCCGTCACCGGATTCGCCCAGGTCTTGTTTGCCCGCGTCTTCCACCGGCTACGGACCATTTTCCCGGCCGAAGTCTGCGGGGTTGTCATTTTGATGCTGGGAGTATCCATGGTCAACATGGCCATCCAACGCTGCACGGGAGCTTCGCTGGATGGCCACATCGTCCCCCGCCACCTGGCCATTTCCGGCCTCACCCTCGGCGTCATCATCGGCCTGACCATTTGGGTCAGGAGTTCCCTGCGCCTGTTTGCGGTCGGAATCGGAATTGCCGCGGGCTACGCCGCCTCGTGGATTCTCGGCCTTCTCACGTCCGAAACCTTCACCGCGCTGGAACACCATCCCGTGATGGCGTTCCCCGCCTTGGCGCTGCCCGCCTTCCGCTGGAACCCGACCCTCCTGCTCCCGTTCCTGCTCACCGGGATCATCTCCAGCCTCGATACGGCAGGAGGCCTGATCCTGTGCCAGAAAATGCAGGATCGACACTGGGTCCGGCCCGACCTGGGCAACCTGGGCCGCGGCATGCTGACCGACGGACTGGGCAACATGGCGGCCGGTCTTCTCGGCTCCTTCGGAATCGGGGTCGGCAGTTCGAACATCGGCCTGGCCATGGCCACCGGTGCCTCGGCCCGCCGCATTGCCTATGCAACGGGATTTTTCCTGCTGGTGCTGACGCTATTTCCACGCGTGACAAGTTTGCTCGTCCTGATTCCCAGTCCCGTCATGGGCGCGGTGCTGGCGTATGTCGCCGCTTTCCTGATCGTATCCGGCGCCCACATCGCCATGTCCCGGCTGATGGACAATCGGCGCACTTCGATGATCGGGCTCTCTCTCCTCGCCGGACTGGGCGTGGCCATCGACCCCCATCTCTTCCGTTCCGCTCCGGCCTTTCTCCACCCGTTGTTAGACTCCCCCTTGGCCATGACCGCCATCGTGGGCATTGCCCTGAACCTGCTCTTTCGAATTGGAATTTCAAAGACGGTCCAATTCACCGGCCTGCGTTCCCTCCACACGCCGCACGATCTGTTCGTCTTCATGAAAAAGGCTGGCGCAGCATGGGGAGCCAGGGCAGACGTGGTTCAGAAGGCATCCCTAGCCCTTGCCGAATGCGTCGAAAGCCTCCCAACGGAGGGCCAGAAAATATCTCTCACGGCTTCCTACGACGAGTTCCATCTGGACCTCTCGTTGGTCTACGAGGGTCCCGCGCTCGCCCTGAACATCGAACGTCCCACGCCCCAACAAATGCTCGAGGATCCGGACAGCACCACCGCGATGGCAAGCTACCTGATTCAACGCTATGCCGACCGGGTCACCACGCGACAAACCGGCCCAATGACCGAACTCCACCTGCATTTCGAGCATTGAAGAACCGCCTTCTCCGCCGTGGTTGACAAGCCACCCGAAACCCCACATAGTGCCTCGCCAGAAAACGAAAGGCTCTTGCCAAACAGGCCTGCCGCACCTTGCGCAGGCAAGGAGTTGAATCCATGCGTTTCATTCTGCCCATCTTGTTGTCCCTGGCCTTGGCCGGGTGCGGCCCGAAAACCGAATCCGGAACGCCCCCCGCCACGGTTTCCTCAACAGTCCTGCAAGCGGCTATTTGCCCCACTTCTCCGCCCAACTGCTTCCAGCATAACCAGGCCTATTCGGGAATCGACATCGAGATTTTCCAGCTCTTCTGCAAAAACCGGGGCAGCACACTGGAGACCACGGCCTACGACTGGGCCGGCATGCTGGGGGCGGTGATCGCCAAGCGCGCCGACGTGGCCTTCTCCGGCATTTCCATCACGGAAAAGCGCAAGGAAGTCATGGATTTCTCGGATGCCTACATGATCAATACCCTGGTCATCGCCTCGATGGCCAGCCGTGGGATCACCATGAAAACCACCGCCGATTGGAAGCAGTACCGACTGGCCTTCGTGCGCGGCATGTATTTCGCTGACCTGATCAAGACCACCTACAAAGACGCCTACGACTACTCCGCTCTCCGCCAGTATCCGTCCTACAACGAACTGCTCGCGGACCTCGGCAACGGCAACGTGGACGGGGCCTTCATGGATTCCCTCGTGCTGGCCGACCAGAAGGAGAAAGGCATCTACGACCTGGCCACTTCGTTCACCCTGCCCGAAGACGACAAGTTCGGATTCGCCTTCCCCAAGGACTCCCCCCTGCGCGATGAATTCAACCAGTTTCTCCGAAGCCACCCCGATGAAATCCGTGAAATCATCGACCGCTACATGATGAAGTAGTCCGGATTCCGGGAACCACGCCGTTGGAATTCATCCGCATCATCACCGCGCTTTCCGCGGGCGTGGCCAACACGCTCCTCATCACCCTGTGCTCCATGGCCGTGGGCCTGGGCGGCGGCACCGCGCTGGTGCTGGCCCACCAGATCGCCGGCCCCCGCTTCCGGAAGGTGTTGCGGGCCTCGGTCTATACCATCCAGAGCGTGCCCTCCCTCGTGCTGATCTTCATGACCATGTTCGGATTGCCCCGCATCGGAATCAAGCTGCCGCCTTTTTTCACCGTGGTGCTCTGCCTCGGCCTTGTCACGTCGGCCTATGTCTGCGAAGTCCTTCGCGGGGCGCTCCATTCCATCGACCGCCACCAGCGGGAAGCCGGCCTCGCCCTCGGCATGTCGCCCCGCCGCGTGTTCTGGAGCGTTCTGATGCCCCAGGCGTGGAGGCTCTCCGTTCCCGGGTTGATCAACGAGTTCACCTCCGTCCTCAAGGCGTCCCCCTTCGCCTATGTGGCCGGCGTTCCCGAAATCCTGAAGGAGGCGCAGGTGCTCACCGCCGTGACCTCGCGCGGCCTGCCCGTCTACGCTGCGGCCGCCCTGCTGTTTCTGGGCCTCTATCTGGGATGCAACGCCCTCTTCCAAACGCTCTACCGCCGCTATCACATCCCCGGCTTCGAGGAGACCTGACCCATGCCCTTGCTGGACGTTCAACACCTGTCCCTTGATTTCAGCGGCAAAACCGTGCTCAACGACATTTCCTTCACGCTCGACCGCGGCGAAGTCAAGGTGATCATGGGCCCCTCCGGCAGCGGAAAATCCACCCTGCTCCGCTGCCTGAACCTGCTGGAAAAACCCACGCAGGGCAAAATCTTCCTGAATGGCCTGGAGATCACCGCTCCCGGAACGGATGTCTGCGGCATCCGCCGCCAAATCGGATTCGTCTTCCAGCAGTTCGGCCTCTTCCGGCACCTCGATGCCGTCCACAACGTGGCGCTGGCCCCCATCAAACTGCTCAAGCTTCCGCGCAAGGAAGCCCTGGCCCGCGCCGAACGGGAACTCGCCCGCGTCGACATGCTGGACCACCGCCACAAATATCCCGCCCAGCTTTCCGGCGGACAGCAACAGCGCGTGGCCATTGCCCGCGCCCTGGTCATGCAGCCCAAGCTGATTCTCTTCGACGAGCCCACCAGCGCCCTCGACCCGGAACTCGCCCGCGAAGTTTCTGTCATCATCAATAAGTTATACTTGGAAGACATCACCATGCTGTGCGTCACCCACGATGCGCACTTCGCCAAATTCGTGTGCGACAAGATCCTCTTCCTGGACCACGGCGCCATCCTGACCGAGCAGCTCCCCGAG
>CAYNHA010000139.1:0-5471 GCA_964397035.1 uncultured Verrucomicrobiota bacterium | reverse complement strand
GTCGGCGTCGTCGCCCTTCTTGACCTGGACGTTTTGGCCGCGGGTGAGGAACCAGCGGAGGGCGCCGAAGGCGAGGAAGGGAATGATCAGTCCCACCATCATGAGATGGAGGAAGCTGAAGTGGTAGGTCATGGAGGGCTGGCCGCGATAGAGGTTCCAGAAGATGAGCAGGCAGGAGAGCCAGACAGTCAGGAAGTTGGGCAGTCCGTCGCCGGAGTGCATCCACTGGAGGCCGGAGGTGCGCAGTTTGGTGATGGGATAGAAGATGTTCGATCCCATGTGGCCCATCTGGTCCTCGACCACGTGCACGCCATAGCAGGCGGCAATGGTGACAAAGCATTGCCAGGCGGCGGTCCATCCCGAAACGAAGAAGGCCAGGATGCCCACCAGCACGCCGAGGAAGGCGCCGACGGTGAGGGAGTGGGACCATTCGCGGTGCCAGGGGAGGAATTCGAGGTCGAGGTCGCCGTTGGGGAGGGGCTTGAGGCCGACGGTGGGGCCGTCGAAAATGTCGACCTTGAGGGCGGCGTCGTAGGTCTGGATGACCTTGGCCTTGAGCTTGGCGCGGCCGATCTTGGTGTGGCCTTTTTCGGTGCCCTCGACGGGGACCTGGCCGGTGTTCACCACGGGGCCGAACTTGACGAGCACTTCGAGGTTTTCGTTGTCGAACTTGACGGAATACTGCTGCCAGAAGTCGGCGCCGAGGCGGACGGAAACAAGCTTGAGGTTGATATAGCGTTTTTCATCGACGGCCATGGCCACGGCGCGTGCAATTTCATCGGCCGCGTATTGGGGGTCGAGATTGACGGGGTCCGGGGTGACATAGACGTCGTGGTTGTAGAAGAAGCGGTAGAACTTGAAGTCGAGGGTGTCGGGCAGGATGCCGCAGGCGCCCCCGAGGATGAAGAAGATGGGATTGCCGTCCTTGGCGGCCTCGATGGCCCAGGGGCCGAAGGAGGCGACCGCGACACCCGACATGAAGTGGGAAAAACCTTTCATTGCGTGTTCCTTTCGTTCTTCAGGTGAGGCCGAGCCAGCCGGTGATGGTTTCGCCGAAGCCGGACATGTTGCAGGCGATGGGGAGGAGGAGAATGCCGAGGCAGTTGAGGCGGCGCGACCCGAACAGGACGGGGAGCAGGCCGATGCCCGTGGCCACGATGGCGATGAAAAGGCCGATCCAGCCCGTGACGGCCATGACCATGAAAATGATGATTCCGAGGGCGATGGTGGAGACATGGCGATAGTTGAAGCGATCGATGAACTTGAGCGTGAGCTTGGTCAGGGGCTCCATCATGAGGTAGGAGATGCCGGAGGCGATGGCGATGGAACCGAGGACGAGATAGTAGTCGGAGATGCCGACGGGGGTATAGACGGCCTTGATCATCCAGGCGCCGCCGCCGCGCGTGAGGTTGAGGCCGGGCACGAAGAGCAGCATGAAGGCGCCGACATAGTAGATGAACTTCGAGACGCCCTGGCCCATGATGAAGATGCGTTCGTCGCGCTGGGCGCAGGCGTGTCCCGCGAGCATGCCGCCCACACCGCCGGTGACCACGGGGAAGTAGGCCGCGATTCCGCCGCCGAGGCCGCCGGTCCAGACGGAGCGGAGGATGACGTCGCCGTTGATGCCGAGGGTTTTGGTGGTGCGCTGCTTGGGCACATCGGCCGCCGAGATCATGTTGAGCAAGCACCAGGGGATGGCGAAGAGCCCCACGAAGGCGGGCATGATGTTCTGGAAGGCCACCTCGTGGTTGACGGGGGAACGGGTCAGGAGGATGAAGCCCAGCAGGCCGGCCAGGAAGAAGGTGGCGAGACCGACCAGCAGGGTTTTCCATGCGTCATAGAACTTGGCCCAGCCGGCGGGGCCGCGGTTGCCGCCCTTGGGCCATTCGGACATGAGCATGAAGGTGATGATGACCCAGAGCACCCAGTGCATGTGGCCCTTGAGGACTTCCTGCGAGACAGGCAGGTAGCGGGGAGCGAGGGGAGCCATGACGCAGACGAGGAAGAACGCGCCGGCGAGACCGCCGACGGCCGTGATCATGGTGCCTTCGAAGCCGCGACCGGCCATGAGGTATTTCTGGCCGGGCAGCACGGTGAACATGGCGGATTCATCGGGGGTTCCCAGCAGGACGGCGGGAATGGTGTTGAGCATGGACCAGCCGACGACCATGCCGGTCATGGCCGGGAGAAACACGTCGGAGGGGATGGGCGTACCGGCGGCAGCCTGGGCGAGGATACCCAGGACCATGGCCCCCATGACGTTGTAGATGTGGAGGCCGGGGAGGCAGGCCAGCACGCTCGAAATCACGGTTCCGGCGAGCACCGATAGCAAAACTGTCCAGAAAGGAGCCATGGGGTATCTCCGGTTGGGGTTAGGGGAGAAGTTGAACGGATGTGCCGGAAGTGGCCTTGAGCTGGAGCTTGCCCTCGTATTCTCCCACCACGCCGGTGGCGGAGACCTTGGCGCCTTCCTTGAGGGTGTCGCGAACAGCGGCCGGAACGGTGGAATCCCAGAGGATGAGATCCAGGGTTCCGCTTTCGTCGGAGAGGGCATAGGCGGTGCCTTTGCCTTGGAGGTCGCGGGGAGCGCCGAGGGTTCCCTGCACGGTGCGCGTTTGCCCCTTGTCGGCGGCGGTGATGGCGGAAATGCCGGATGCAACGGGGGCGGCGGGAGCTACTGTCGCCGGTGCGGGAGCGGATTCGATGGCCTTGACCTTGTAGCCGCTCGCCACCTTGAGCTGGAGCTTGTCCTGATAGACCTCCACCACGCCTTCGATCTCGAACACGGCGCCCACGGTGGGCTTGACGGCGATCACTTCGTCCACGGTCGACCAATAGGTGACGCGGAGGGAGGCGTCTCCATCCTTCAAGATGAGGGAGAAGGGCTGCTTGGTGCCGGCTTCGGGGGCGCGTACGGAGGAAACGGTGCCGCGGACCTTCACGGTTTGTCCATCTTGTTCAGCCGAGAGAGAGGCAAGGGAAACCGCCTCTTCCAAACGGCCGCGCGAGAAATCGCGCTTGGGTGCTGGCGTTTCCTTGGGGAGAGAGGCTGCAGCTTTTTGGGCGGCGCTGACGGGTTTCTCGACCGGGGCGGGGGGGGCATCCAGGATTTCGATGTCGAGTCCGGAGGCGAGCTTGAGCTGGAGTTTATCCTTATAGGACGCGACGGAAACGCGGACCCGCACAAAAGAACCTTCGAGAGACTCCTTGCCCTTGATCTGGTCAAACTCGGTGGCCCAGCAGTTGAGGGTTTGTTCGCCGGAGTCGTCGGCAATCTTGATGTCGTAGGGGCGTTTGGAGTCGGCAGGCGGGGCCACCACGCTGACCACCTTGCCGGCGATGGTAATGGAGGTCCCAACCAGAGAATCGTTGACGTCGGCCAGGCGGATGGAGCTGGCGGTGGCGCGGGTGAGCGAAAAGTCCTTCACGCTGAGGAGGCGCATGGAGGATTCTTCGTCGGAGATGTTCAAGCCGCCAGCGAAGTTCACGGCATCGCCCGCGCGGGGAATCAGGTTCAGGTCCGCGAGGTCTTTGGCCTGTTTCTGGCTGACAAAGACCATGATCGTTCCCGTTCCATCCGAGACATTGAAGCCCATGCCGCCGCTCTTGAAGGTGCGGGCATCTTCCACCTGGCCCACCACGCGGATCTGGCCGAAATTCATCGTGGGCTTGATGTTGCCCAGCATGACAACGGGGATGTCGCGGTGCTTGGCCATGAGGTAGAGAAGGAAGAGACCCACGGTGGCCAGCAGCACCGCCGCCCAGCGGGTCGCCACAAGGCTCATGCGTTTTTCGACCTTGGTTCCGCAGTAGGGGCACTTGGAAACCGCGCCGACAAAGCGCTTGCAATTCGGGCAATTCATTTCGTCGGACTGGGTTTCGTGACCGGGCAGCGACTGTTTGTTATCCGTCATTCTCATCTCTCCTCAAAACCCTGCCGTGGGGGGTGGTATGAATAGCGGCACGGGCGAATATAGACGCTGGGAAATCGGAGCACAAATATCAAAACCGAAAAAGGGTGGAGCGTTTCTATGGAGGTGGGTTGCCTGTCGGCTCATTCAATATCGTTGCGGGAAAAATGGAGTCAGGGTAGAGTCGCGCGAATTTTTATGAGACCCATTGGACAACTGGAAACGGAAGAGCAGGCGCGGACGTTTGCGGATTATTTGTTCTTGCGCAACATTCCTTCGGAGGTGGAACAGGCCCAGAGCGGGGCCTGGGTCGTCTGGGTGGTGGAGGAGGAACGCGTGGACGAGGGGAAAGCCCTCCTGTCACGATTTCGCAGCATGCCCGATGCCGAAGAGTTCTACCAGGCTCCCGAGGCCGCCAAAGAACGGCGCCGGACGGAGGAGAAGGAATCCCGGGAGGTGGAACAGAAGCTGAAGCGGGCCGGAGCCGTGCCGTACCAAATGGGCGGCGGAGGCTTCACCCTGGCTTTGCTGGTGCTGAGCGTGGCGGCGGCGGTGGCCACCCAGATGGGGAATGGGCCTTGGACGGACTGGCTGCGGATTTCGAACGGCGATCTTCTCAATCCGGCACGCTTCTGGGATTCCCTGCAGGAAGTGGCACGGGGACAGGTTTGGCGGCTGGTGACGCCCATTTTCATCCACTATTCGCTCTGGCATCTGGTGTTCAATCTGCTCTGGATGCAGGATTTGGGAAGCCTTCTGGAAAGCCGGATCGGCACGTGGCGCTTTGCGGGCGTGGTGCTGGCGGTGGCCGTGGTTTCAAACGTGTCCCAATATGTGGTGGCGGGGGCTGGCTTCGGTGGAATGAGCGGCGTGGTCTACGGGGTGTTCGGCTACATATGGATCCGCAACAAATTGGATGTGCATTTCGACGTCTTTCTTTCGCCGATGACCTCGGGCCTGTTGATGCTGTTTTTGGCCCTGGGGATCTTTGGCCTGATGGGGTCGACGGCCAACGCCGCGCACTTTTCCGGATTGCTGGTGGGTGCCGGACTGGGCTGGCAGGGCGTGGAAAGGCGTTGATTTTCATTCTGTACTCCCGTCCGTCGATCCCCCTATACTGCCGCCCCTTATGAAGTCTTCCAACATCCTGATTTTGCCATCGATTCTGTCGGCCCGCATGGGGCATCTGGCGGAGGACTGCCGCCGGGCCATGGAGGCGGGGGCCGACGGGCTTCATGTGGACATCATGGACGGGCATTTCGTGCCGAACCTGACGATGGGGCCGGATATTCTGCGGGCGGTGCGGGAGGCGGTTCCCGAGGCCTATCTCCACGTCCACCTCATGGTGATGCGCCCCGACCTGTATGCTCCCCGGTTCTTGGAGGCGGGCGCGGACACGGTGCTGATCCATGTCGAATCGCCATGCGACCTGCGGGCCACGCTGGCTGGAATCCGCTCTTCGGGCAAACATGCCGGTTTGACCCTATGTCCGGAAACCCCGGTGTCGGCGCTGAAGGGTTTTGAAGATTTGCTGGATGAAGTGTTGATCATGACCGTGCA
>CAYNHA010000138.1:0-14363 GCA_964397035.1 uncultured Verrucomicrobiota bacterium | reverse complement strand
GTCATCTGTTTCATATTCCTAGACTCCTCACCGGCGGAGAGGCGCAACGAAAACACCGGAGCGCATGTTCTCCTCCACGGTTGGAAGTTTGGTCGATTCGCCGGGGGGCGTCAAGCTAAACAGGCCGGAATTCTTTGGAATTCCAAGATATTTGACGCAAAAACGTTAAAACCAACCCGGCTTGTATCCCCCGCTGGAGATTCCGGGCAACGGGGTGGCCCGGGAGGAGGCTGGCACCGCAACCGCCGGAGTCGGATCCGGCAAAGAACCCATGCGCGACCAACCGCCTTTTTCGCTGTTCTGGGAATTCCATCCACCCCGCCACGACGAAACCGATCCCGCCGACCCCGACCCAGACCAGCCGGCCCCGACAGCGGGGAGATCGCCGGAAACCCTCCCTCCAGCATCCTCGACGGCGCGGGAGGAAAAAACCGGCGCGGCAACGGTCGAAGCAGTCTTCTGTCCATAGGTTCCCATGAAATCCGGCGAGCGCATGTCCCGGATCGAATCCTGCAGCGAAGCAATCCCCCCTCGCGAACTCGCCGCCATTTCATCAATCATTTTCCGGGTTTGGCTCATTTCGGCAACCGGACCCGATGTCCGATAGGACTTCATCGAGGAGGAAGCTTCCAGGAAGCCGGCCGGCGCATCGCGATCCATATTCGCCGACCGTTCAGTTCCCGCATCCGATGTTTTGATCCCAACCTCGGCCCGGTCCGGAAAAGAGGACGATTCGCTTTTTCCTTTTGAATCCTCCTTGGACTTGGAATTCGCCCGCAGGGACTCCTTCACGGGATCCGTTCCTGGCAGCGCCATTTCCTGGGGAGTCTGGGAAAGAAGCTCATCCTCCGGCAACAGATCTTCCGGGCCAACCTCATCCTCGGCATCCTGCGAAGCCACCTCGTCCGCCAGCCAGCCCCAATCGGACTCCCTGGCTCCGGACGACATGGCCGTCTTCGCCGGATCTCCGGATTCCTGCCCGAGATTCGGCAATTTCAGGCTCTTGACCAGCCAGTTTCGTTCCGATGGATTTTGCCTGCCGCGGGACCCGTCGCCACCACTTGCCGCCGCGGCACCTGCCGCCTTCAACGGGGCGGGCTCGTCAAAAACGGACTTTCCTGCCCCAAAGGACATTTCCATCAGGGTTTCCTTCCCCATCAGGATTTCCTGGGCCTTGGCATCGCGCATGGATTGCAGCGCCACCACGTCCGGAGCCGCATCCCCAAAGGCCATTCGCGCCCCCCGTTCGTCGTAGAAAACAACCGGCTGGGTGTATTCCCGGTAGACGGGAATCTCCCGTCCCGGGGAATTCGGCACCCATCCCCATGCACAGGCTAGGACCATGCAAATGACATGACCGTTCTTCATCGAGGCGGACCCTACGGCATCCCGAAGCTCTTTTCAATCCGCATCCTTGCATCCACCCCCGGGTTGTCCTATCATCCGGCCCCATGAATCGACTCATCCGCCTGACCGTCCTGACCTTGTTGACCGCAACCACCGGTGCGCTCGCCACGTCCGACACCAGCATCCTCCTGGACAGCTACGCCGCCATCGTCAATGGGAAAGTCATCACCGTCGGAGAAGTCCTTTCCGCCCTTCAGCCCGCGCAGGCCACCCTTGCCGCAAAATACGACGGTGCCGAACTGCAGCAGAAAATCGCAATGGAATACGAGACTCTCCGCAATTCCCTCATCGATTCCGAACTCATCCTGCTGGATTTCGAGACCCAGGGCGGCACCCTGCCCGACCGGGCCATCGAGGACCATGTCAACACGGTCATCCACGAACGCTTTGGAAACGACCGCACGGCCTTCCTGCGGGCGCTCGCCGAAGAACGCCTCACCTTCGCGGAATGGCGCAAGCAAATGAAGGACCAGCTCGTCATTCAAGTCATGCGCCAGCGGGAAGTGGCCGCCAAGATTCTGATCACCCCCCTCGACATGCAGCAAGCCTACGAAGCCCGGAAGGCATCGGCCTACTCCATTCCGGAGCGCGTCCGCCTGCGCACACTCACGCTCCCCGCCGACAGCAAAAAGAACACCAACAAGCTGGTGAAACGCATTCGCGCCGGCAAGCTTTCCTTCGACGATGCCGTCGCCAAGGGCGCCACGCTGCAGGATGATCCTGAACTCATCGACGTGGACAGCCTCAACGAGGCCATCCGCAATGCCATCGCCTCGCTTCCGGATGGCGGCATTTCCGAAGCCGTCGAAATCGGCGGCACCAGCTATATTCTCCAGGTCGTCGAACGGGCGGCCCCCCGCCTGCGCCCCCTCGACGAAGTCTCCCCCGAGATTGAAAAGGAGCTTCGCCGCGCCGAATTCGATCGGCTGAACCGCATCTGGATCGATTCCCTCCGCTCCAAGTACTACATCCAGACCTTCACCCACAACCTCTTCGAATAATCACCCTATGAAACGCATCGCCATCGGACTCACCGCCGGCGACCCCAACGGCATCGGTCCCGAGGTCTCGCTCCGGACAGCCCTGCAACCCCAGCCGAAGAACCGCAGCCTCGTGCTCATCGGCCACCGTTCCGTCTGGGAGCATGCGGCCGGACAATTGGGCCTCGCCTGCCCTCCCGAAGTCTCCACGCTCGAATCCCCGCTTCCACACCGATGCACATGGGACCCGGACATGAGCCCCCCTCCCCGCCACCGCCCCGGCGCCGTCCGCGCCGATGCGGCGCGCGCGGCCTACGGCTATATTCTGGCCGCGACGGCGGCAGCCCAGAACCATCTTCTCGACGCCATGGTCACGGCCCCCATCAGCAAGGAGGCGTTTGCCCTGGCCGGCATCCAAGAGCCGGGCCACACCGAACTGCTCGCCCGCCTCACGGGCACCCGCCGCTATGCGATGATGTTGTTCGGCGACCGGATCCGCGTGGTGCTCGCCACCCGCCACCTTCCGCTTCGCAAGGTGGCCGACGCCCTCTCCCCCGAGGCCATCGTCGAAGCCGTTGAAATGCTCGCCTTGGCTCTTCCCTGGATGGGATTCAAGCGGGCCCGCATCGGCGTCTGCGGCCTCAACCCCCACGCCGGGGACGGAGGAGCGCTCGGCTCCGAGGAAAAATCCGTCATCGCCCCGGCACTCGCCCGCTGCAGAAAAAAGGGCTGGAATGTGGAGGGCCCCGTTCCGGCCGATGCCATCTTCCACCAGCATCTGGCCGGCGCCTACGATGCCGTCGTCGCCATGTACCACGATCAGGGACTCGCCCCCATGAAGATGCTTTCCTTCGATACGGGCGTGAACCTGACCTTGGGCCTCCCGATCCTCCGCACCTCCCCCGACCACGGCACCGCCTTCAATATCGCCGGCAAAGGCATCGCCAACCCGTCCAGCACACGCTCCGCCCTCGACTGGGCGGCCCGGCTGGCGATGCGCCCGAATCCCTGGTCGAAATAGCCGAAAATTCGAGGCCATGGCGGCACTGCGTGCCGACGCACCTCTCAGCTTTCCGTTTCCTTTTTCGTCAAGGCCAGCCGGACCGCGTCGCGAAGCTTGGCCAGCTGGTACGGTTTATGGATGAACGTCTGGGGCCACTCCGCATGTTCGCCCGTCATCACCTGGGATTGGTCATATCCGCTGGCCAAAACGACCGGCAACCCCGGAATCACCTTGCGGAGAGCCGTCAAGGTATCCCATCCATCCATCTGGGGCATCGTCAGGTCGCAGATGGCGCATACCACGCCTTCCGGACGGGCACGCAGCGCTTCCACGGCGGCCATGCCGTCCGGGGCTTCCATCACCGCAAAGCCGATGCGCCCCAGCATGGTGGCCGCCATCCTGCGGACATCGGGCTCGTCCTCCACCAGAAGGATGGTGCTGCCCGCCGCAATTTCCGGAAATACCTCCGCCTTCTCCGGCGGCAGAGACACGGTTTCCTTCGACAGTGGCAGAAAAATGCGGAACAAACTGCCCTTCATTTCCTGGCTTTCCACCGCCAGGACGCCACCGTGAGCACGGACAATACCCAGGACCACGGCCAGCCCCAGCCCGCGCCCCGTGAATTTGGTGGTGAAAAAGGGGTCGAATATTTTTTCGAAATCCTCTTCCGAAATCCCGCACCCGTTGTCCTCCACCTCGAGACAGGCATACGGGACCTCCTGCGGCTTCCAGTCTGCCGGGAAACGCCCTGTTTTCGGGACCTCCGCCGCGGAAACCGTTTGCAGGGAGAGGCGAATGGTTCCGCCTGCATCCCCCAAGGCTTCCCGCGCATTGATGGCCAGATTGACGATGACCTGCTGGATCTGATCCGGAGTGGCGCGGATGGTCGGGCCCGGAGAGGGGAAACTGGCTTTCAGCTCCACCTCTTTGGGCAGGGATGGTTCGATAACCGAGAGGCTTTGCCGGCAAATGGAAGAGAAATCGGCAGGTTCCCGCTTCCCGGAAGCCTGCCCGAGATAGGTCAGCATCAAGCCGCTCATTTCCGCCGCACGCCGGCCGGCGTTCATGGCGGCCATCAACGCCTCGGCCACGCTGCCGCCGGGAGGCAAATCCTCCAAGGCCAGTTCCAAATTCCCCAGGACCGCCTGCAACTGGTTGTTGAAATTGTGAGCAATGGCCCCCGCCATGCGGCCCAGGCTTTCGGTTTTCTGAAGCAACCGGTTTTGCGACTCCAGCATCAGCCGCTCGGCTTCCGCCTGACGGATCTTCAACTGCGTCTTGACCCGCGCCACCAGTTCGGGAGGATTGAACGGCTTGGCGATATAATCCACCGCGCCCGCGTCAAATCCGGCCACCACATCCACGCTTTCCACCTTCGCGGTCAGGAACAGGACCGGAACTTCGGCCGTCTTCGGGTTTTCCTTCAGGATTTTGCACACCTCGAACCCGGACATGCCCGGCATCATGACGTCCAGCAGGATCAGGTCGGGAGGAGACTCCCGCGCCGAATCCAGCGCCTGGCGTCCATCGGTGGCAAACGACAAGTCGCAGGCGATGTATCTCGAAAGCGTTTCACCCACGATTTGCAGGTTTTCCGGCGTATCGTCCACCACCAAAATATGGGGGGTGGCTCCGGCAAAGGAAGGAGTCATGGTGTTGGGTTCTCCTGGGAGGATGAGGTCAATTGGCGATAGGCGGTGAGAACACGAAGTAGCTGCTCTTCCATGGCAGGCAGCAGGCGATTGACGGCCTCGCGGTCGCCGGAGCGCCCGGCCACCTCCATGTCATAGGCCACCAACCGCAGGTCTTCGGCCCCGATGTTGAGGGCAGCCCCCTTGATCGTATGGGCCTGACGCTCGGAAGCATGGACATCGCCGGCCGCCACCAGCCGCCGGAGTTCGGCAAATTGGCGCGGAATCTCATCCACCACCACTCCGCAAATCTGCAAGGCAAGCTGTTCATCCCCCATCAAACGCTTGGCCATGGCGCTCATGTCGAGAACCGGCCGGACCGCCGAGACAGGCGCCTCTTTTCCTGAATTTGGATTTGGCATGGGAACTCCCTTTGCTTCGTCGGCCTCCAGGGGGGAAGGTGGTATTTTCGCCTTTCCGGGCAGCCACCGTTCCAGCAGGACGATGAGGGCATCCGAGGTGAAGGGCTTGGATACATATCCGTCCATTCCGGCAGCCATGCAGCGTTCGCGATCCCCCTGCAAGGCATAGGCCGTCATCGCCACGATAGGCACGGCCGGATTCAGAACCAGGGAAGAGGGAGACCGGATGCGGCGCGTGGCCTCGAGTCCGTCCATCACCGGCATCTGAACATCCATCAGCACCAGGTCATACGGTTTTTTCGACAAGGCCACGAGCGCCTCTTCGCCATTGGAAGCGGTATCCGCGGACAAGCCCAGCTTGTTGAGCAGGCTCTGCGCCACCCGCTGATTGATGGAATTGTCCTCCACCAGCAGGATATTGGGTTCTCGCCCGGGACACGGGTCCGCGGCGGGCAGGCGGGCCATCGGCACCATGGTCTTGCGCATGGCCTCCACCTGTGCCTCGGTGGATACATCGAACGGCAGGGTGAACCAGAATTCCGAGCCCTTCCCCTCCGCGCTCAGGACCCCGATCGTGCCGCCCATCAGCTCCGTCAACTGCTTGGATATGGCCAGCCCGAGGCCCGTGCCCCCGTACTGACGCGAAATGGAATCGTCCACCTGCGAGAACTTGTTGAAAAGCTTGCCAAGCTTGTCCTCCGGGATCCCGATGCCCGTATCCTCCACGGAAAACCGCAGGACCGTTTTTCCGGGCGGAGGTCCCGCCCCTTCATTCTCCGGCGGGATCTCGCTGCTCAGGGGGACCACATGAATGAACACCCCACCCTTTTCGGTGAACTTGATGGCATTCCCCACCAAATTGATCAGGATCTGCCGCAACCGGTTGGGGTCGCCGATCAGGCGGGAGGGGATGCCAGGCGCGATCGAAAAGGAAAGGCCGATCCCCTTCTGTTTCGCACGCACCACCATCAGCGCAATCACGGTGTCGAGCGATTGGGCCAAATCGAAATCAATCTTCTCGATCCCCAGCTTGCCCGCCTCGATCTTGGAATAATCCAGGATGTCGTTCAGCAGCGAAAGCAGGGTCTCGCCGCTCATGCGCACGACTTCCGCGTACCTCCGCTGCTCCTTCTCCAGCTCCGTATCCAGCAACAGCTCCGTCATGCCGATGATTCCGTTCATCGGGGTGCGGATTTCATGGCTCATGTTGGCCAGGAACTGGCTTTTGGCCTGATTGGCCAGATCGGCCCTCAATTCGGCCTGCTTGCGAACGCTCACCTCGTTGTTCAAGTCCGCCAGCGTCTTCCTCAAATGCGTCAGCAGATGATCGAAACTCTTCGCCAGCGACCCCACCTCGTCGCGACGGGCCAGCAGGGGGGCCTCCACCGTCACGCTCATGTCCCCCGTGGCAAATTGCCTCATCACCTGGGTCAGCCAGCTCAACGGACGCGTCAGCTTGTGCGCCACGGAAAGCGCATAGGCCATGCACACCAGAACGGCGAAGATCAACAGGATGAACTGCACCTGGAAATTCCGCTGGCTTTCCCTCTTCATGCGCTCCTGGTCGGCGGCAGCCGCCTGCACCTCCCTCACGATCAAGCGGGCCGAATTGTCGACGATATAGGGCTGCTTGCGCAGCAACTCCTGATATATCTGCTCGGTCTTCACCATCTCGCGGCGATCCAGCGAATCCAACCCTTCGAGGCACAGGTTCCGCAGGTGCATCACGGAGTGCTTCAGGCCGTAATACGCCGTCTCAATGTCCGCGCCATGGCTCTGCAGGTCCAGCTGGTCCAGCAAATCCTCGATCGCATTGGAACACTGCCGGAATTCTTCGCGAAAACCGGCATTGGCCGGATTTTGGATGCAGGTTCCGTACAGATTCACCATCCGCTCCGTCTCGGCCGACAACCGGTATTCGGAAATGATCCGGCCCACTTGGCGGTCATGGACCTTCAGCGTCTGCACATGGACATACAGCACCGACAGCGTCATCAGCGTCATGAATCCAATCACGGCGCAAATGGCCGCCATGATTTTGGCCTGACTGCTATGGATCCCGTGTATTTTCATGGCCAACCGAACGCAAAAATCCTTTCCTTACGGCTTGGAGGGGGGCGTTCCGAAAACCGCCTCGTACGAGTGAAAACCATCCTGGATCACCGTCTCGTTCAGATTGGTCCGGAAGACGGGAATCGATCCCAGCAAAAACGACGGCACATCCTGAAGCCCGTTGTTCACGACCGCATTGGGCGCCATCGGCTCGTTCCGCGCCACCTTCACCGCCATGTCGACCGCCATGCGGGCCAGGGACTGCAGGGGTTTGTACACCGTCAGCGTCTGGGTTCCCTGGACCACCCGCTGGCAGGCCGAAAGTTCCGCATCCTGGCCGGAAACCGGAATGCCCGCCAGCCCATGCTCCTGAAGCGCCTGCAGCACCCCGGCGGCGAGCGCATCGTTGGCCGCCACCACGCCATGCAGGGGAAGTCCTTTCCGCAAGAAATCCTGGGTGTCCAAATACGCTTTCTGAAGGCTCCAGTCATCGGTGAAGGTTTCCAGCTCCATCACCACCTTCCCGCTTTGGATCAAGGGCTCCAACACCCGCATGGACCCCTTTTTCAACTGCTGGGAATTGTTGTCGACCGGAGATCCGCCGATGTAGATCAGGTGATTCGTCCGGGTCAAATCCAGCGCCTGGATCACGCCCCTGGCCTGGTATTCCCCCACCTTCTCGTTGTCGAACGACACATAATAGTCGAGCGCGCAATTCTGGATGATCCGGTCGTAGGCAATCACCTTCACGCCCGCCTGATGCGCCATCTCGACGATTTTGGACGATTCCTCCGCATTCTGCGGAACCACCAGCAACACGTCCACCCCCTGCATGAGGAGATTTTCCGCCTGGCTGTTCTGCAAATCCGCATTGTCGTTGGCCGACAACCCCATCACCTTGGCACCCAGCTCGTGGGCCCGAAGCTCGATGTATTTCTCGTCTTTCTTCCAGCGCTCCATGCGGACCCCGCCCAGCGAAAACCCGATCAGGACTGGCTTGGACGGACCCGACGACTCGACAGCCCTAGATTCCGGCCGGTCGGAAGAACCGCATCCGGCCATCATCATCGCCGCCAGCACCGCCAGAAAACCACCGCACTTCATGAAAATACCTTGGAGAAACGCCATTTCAGCACACCCCTCTCCGGGACTCCGCAGGGGACTTTCCGATACCCTTTGGATCATGCGCCTGCCCCTGAAAAATACAAGTGAAATTGCTCGCACGGATGGCATCCGGCGCACGAAAGCATCATCCAGGCGAAAGGGATGCGGCCCCGCCCGAAACCGGGTTGATCCTCGCGGCCCTCCCCGCCGGATCTCATCGGGAGCCCTTCTCGTCCAAGTTCGACAAAATCCGCTTCATTTTCTCCACATGGAAGGCGGATGCGGCCGCAATCAGGTCCAAACCCGCCCGCTCAAGTTCGGGCAACCCTTTTTGCTCCCCCAGCAGGCGAATGGCCTGTCCCAGCGCCTTGGCCTGGTTCACTCGAAGGGTTTTCCGGACCAGGGCCACTTCGGCAGCCAGATCGGGAAGCAAGGCCCCGTGCAGGCCGGACGATTCTTCCGCCGGGAGGGAAACGGGAGCGGCCGGGGCCTTCATGTCGTGTGGAATGAACCGGGCCAGCATCCGCAACAGATCGGACCTGGAAACCGGCTTGGGCAGAATCCCGTCGAAATCATCGTGAACGAATTCGGCATCGGTCACCGCCGCCAGCGCCGTGATGGCAATCACCCTCGTCCGCCGCGGGGGGGCCGCCTGGCCATCCGCTTCGGCCTCCGCCTGCCGCAGGGCCGCCAGCAATTCGGGTCCGCTCATGCCGGGCATTTTGACATCGGTCAACACAACACCCGGATGATGCTCCAGGCACTGCTTGAGCGCATCGCATCCATCCACCGCCTCCAGAAGATCGAAACCGCAGGGCGCCAGATACGACCGGAGCAGATCCCGGTTGGTGTCCACATCGTCCACAATCAAAACAGCGGGATGTTCCCTGAACACCACGCGCTCGGCAAAGTCGTCCCCTTCCGATTCCGGAGGCACGGGGGCGGAATAGATCATCACGTTGCGAAGCACCAGGGTAAAGACCGTTCCCGGCCCGTCCGCACAATCCGAAACGGTGATTTCACCGTTCATCAGCCGCGCCAGTCGCAGGGAAATGGCCAGGCCCAGCCCGGTTCCTCCATACTTGGCATGGTCCTGCCCGGGCTGCTGCTCGAAGGCGCCAAACAGGCGGGGCTTGAACTCGTCGGAAATGCCAATGCCCGTGTCCGCCACGCGGAAGACCAGGGTGCAGGCGGCCTTCCGTTCCTCGTCCTCGCTCTTCACTTCCACCGTGACGGATACCCCGCCGCGATCGGTGAACTTGATGGCGTTTCCAATCAAATTCACAAGAACCTGGCGAAGGCGGGCAATGTCCAGCATCATGCCGTCCCGCAGCGGGGGATAGGAAAAACCAAGCTCAATACCCTTCTCGCGGGCGCGCTGGGAAAAGATTTGGCGCAGCTCCTCCAGAAGGGGGGCCAGCGAAGAAGGCTCGGGCGAAATATCCAGCTTGCCCGCCTCGATCTTGGACAGGTCGAGCACATCGTTGATGAGGCGCAGCAGCGACTTGCCGGATTTGACGATCACGGAGGCCTGGTGGCGCTGGCGGACGTCCGCCGTTTCGCTGGCCAGCAAATCGGCAAACCCGATGATCGCATTCATCGGCGTCCGGATTTCGTGGCTCATGTTGGCCAGAAATTCGGATTTCGCCCGGTTCGCCGCCTCCGCCTTGTTCATGGCCTCGGTGAGCCTCGCATTGTAGTATCCCAGCTTGCGGTTCCACAGGATGACCCCCGCCAGCACAACCACAAACGCGATTCCGGTTTCCCACAGGAGCGAATAGTCGTATTCCTGCGTATAATTGACGGAAATCCATTTGCGGACCACCAAATCCACATCTTGCTTGGAAAGCGATTGAACGGCCTTGGAAAGGATCGACAGCAAAAGCGGATCATCCTTTCGGACCCCCATGCGAAATTCATTTTGGACCAGAGTATCCCCCGCAATGCGGATGTTGCCCAGCTTCAGCTCGCCAATGCTATAGGCCACCCCGCCCAACCCCCCCATGGTCGCAAACAGCTCGCCCTTGGAAACCATCTCCAGCAGATCTTCGAATTTTTTCCCGTACACCAGTTGGATTCCGGGAAAGTTCCGCTGAATGTATTCATCGCCACGCCACCCCCGGATCATTCCCACTTTCTGGCCGTTGAGCGATTCATAGCCCTTGAGAAAGGCCACGTCGTTCCTCGACACAATCACTTCGGGTTCTCCATACAGGGACGGTGTGAACTCCAGATATTCCGAACGATCCGGCGTCTGGTTCAGAAACGAAAGGATGTCGCACTTTTTTTCCTTGGCCAGGCTCACGCTTTCAGACCAGGAATGGGTGGGGACCAGCTCGAACTGAACCGGCACGCGCTGCTCGATCAATTCCAGCAACTCGGGCACGATGCCCACATGCCGCCCTTCCTCGTCCAGCTTCTCATAAGGCGCAAAGTCCGGATCCACGCACATGCGAACCGGCCCGCGGTTTTCGAGATAGGCTTCCTCTTCGGGCGTCAGCACAACCGTATACGCGGGGAAATCGGCCTTTCCGAAGAACCAGCGCGTGGACAACTCCAGGAATTCCGCCTCCGTCACCACCGACAACGCTTTCTGAAGGATGTTGCGCAACATCGGATTGTTTTTCGAAGTGGCCATCCGCAGGTCGAGGCTGAACTGCGGTTCATTGACCTCGAAGGCCCCGGCCACGTTCCCCAGTCCCTCCCGGCGGATGACGAAATTGCCCACCTTGTCGCTATCGACGGCGGCATCCACATCGCCTGTGGAAACCGCCCTCATGATGCCCGTGGCATCCTCCATCGGAACCAGCCGGACGTCGGGAAAGGTCTTCCGCATGGCCTCTTCCTCGTAGACCCCGCGGATCACCGCCACGCGCTTTCCAGACAGATCCGCCGGGGACCGGAACTCGGGGAGCCGGTCCTTCCGGACAAAAATGGTGTCCACTACGCGCAGGTACGGCGAAGTGAACAGGAAGGATTCGTTCCGTTCCGGCGTGCGGGCCAAAAAGGGCATGACATCCACTTTCCCCTCGCGCGCCATTTCCATGAATTGATTCCACGAAGGCCCATAGGCCACCTGAACCCGGAACCCCACTTTTTCCGCCAGGATCCGGACCAAATCCATGGAATGCCCGACATCCTCCCCGTTCCGGCGATACGAAAATGGAGGCCAGTTCGCGTTCGGAACCCGCAAGACCGGATGCTGCCGGACGTAGTCCATTTCCTCGGCGGTCAGCGACAGGGCATCCTCGAAGTACGCCGTCAGCACACCGACTTTCTCGCCGTCCTTGAGGATGGGCACCTCTTCATACAACGCCGAAAGCCGAACGTGTTCCGGGAAATCCTCCCGGGCCATCTGGTGGAAGCCATCCTCTTCGCGCCAAAACACGAGCGTGGTCTCGTCCAGCAAAGTGTCGTACAACCGGACGGCCATCAGCTTGGGATCGGCCGTCGCGAAGTTTTTGAGAATTTCCACCAGGCGCGCTTCATGCATGTCGTAGAAAGGCGTGGCGATTTCCTCCGCCAGCTTTCCGGCAGGCGTGGCGGGAACCGAAGCCCAAAGAGGCAGGCCCCCGGCCAGCCACAGCAGCGCCAGCCAAGCGCCCAGTCTTCGCCATTCAAAACGGATGAAGGGTCGGGATTCCATTGCGTCACTCCAGTTCGTCCAGCGTCAGCCACAGTTCCTTGCGATCCAGCGGCGTTTCGGCGGGCAGGATCGGGTTCTCCAGCCGGATGACCCGGCGGTCCTTCAGCTGCAGCTCCTCCATCGTTCCCTTGTGGTACCGGTCAAACAACTCGTCGAATTCGCCGGAAGCCCTCAGCCGGTCAAGGCCCCGTCCGATGCGGTCGGCCAATTGCCGACCTTCGTCGTTCCGGATCGTGAAAAAGTACACGGGCCACGGATAATACAGCAGCAAATCGGTCTCGATCCGCATGGCGGGAAATCGCTCTTTCCGCTCGGCGAACTCGGCCGGGATTTCCGTGATACCCCGCGAGAACAGGTCGAACCGCTTGCCGTTGAGCATCGCAAAAAGACCCTCGTAGTCCGGCGAAGTCTCCACGTGGATTCCGTTGTGCTCGAACACCTCCGTATCCCGCCACCCCAGCCCCTGCCCCACCGTGAGAGCCTTCAAATCCTCCAGTGTTTGCACACGGCTGCACACGGGCTGGGTGTCTTCATGGATCAGGCAAACGCGATAGCCCAGCAACCCCTTCAGGATGGGAATCCGCACCGGGATCATCGACTCTTCCCGGTCCCGGGTGGAAGGCTTGAAAATCACGTTCAGCGTACGGCCATCCCCCCTCGTCATCAGGGCGTCCATCCGGTTTTCGGTCATGACCGCCGCCGAAGGCTCCAGCACAAAACCGCCGAATTCATTCGTGGTGGCCTGGAGCACCCGTTCCAGCAGCTCAATCTTGTAGGTGTCGCGCCGGTCGTTTTCCGCCTGCCGCGGATAGATCACCCGCAGGGGCGCGGCCACGGCAGCCGTGGCGGTCAGGACGCAACTGCACATCCAGAGCCAGGAGGTTTTCACGTTTCCCCCGTTTCGAGTTCGGACAGAATGGACTGGATCCGGTCGATCTGGAACACCGCCGCCGCCGCCGCGAGGTCGGAACCCAGGCGCTCCCATTCGGGCCGTCCCTTTTCGCGGCCGGCTGCCCGCAGCTTCTCGCCAAGGGCCTTGGCCTGATTGATCCGCACCGATTTCCGCAGGGATTCCACATCGGCGCGCCATCCGGGCGGCAAGTCGTTCATCCGCACCGCCGGCCCGGCCGCCTGTTCCGCGGCGGCCGCCTTCTCCGCACGGGCGGGACTCGTATACGTCGCCACATCGCGGAAGGTCGCGGTGAACACGCTGCCCGTCCGGGAGGGATGATCCGCAACGGAAATCTCCCCGTTCATCAGGTGGGCCAGACGCCGGGAGATGGTCAGGCCCAGTCCCGTGCCGCCATACTTGGTGTGGTCCTGCCCCGGCATCTGTTCGAACGCGCCGAACAGGCGGCCCTTGAATTCGTCCGGAATGCCCCGGCCCGTGTCGCAAACGGCAAACGACCAGTCGCTCCGGTCCGTGCGGCCCGAATGGCGTACACAGGAAACCTTCACCTCCACCGACCCCTCGTCCGTGAACTTGATGGCGTTGCCGATCAGGTTCACGAGGATTTGACGCAGGCGGGCCGGGTCCAGCATCGCCATTTCGGGCAAGTCCGGATCGGGGGACATCACCAGCGCCAGCCCCTTTTCCCGGACGCGGGCAGAGAAGAAGAGACGCAATTCCTCCAGCAGGTTCAGGGGATTGAACAGCTCCATCTGAATGTCCAGCTTGCCGGCCTCCACCTTGGACAGGTCCAGGATGTCGTTCAGAATCCTCAACAGCGTCCTGCCGGAACTGGAGATGATGGACGCCTGGTGCCGCGACCGTTCATCCGTGGCTTCCGCAAGCCACAGGTCCGCAAAACCGATGATGGCATTCATGGGGGTGCGGATTTCATGGCTGATGTTGGCCAGGAATTCGGACTTGGCGGCATTGGCCCGCTCGGCCTGCTGCTTGGCCTCTCGGATTTCGCTTTCAATCCGGTTCTGCACGATCGCATCGCTCAGGATGTTGCCGAGGATGCGGATCATCTCCACCAGGTCGGAATCCAGGTCGCGCTTGGCCTTCACGGAATCGAATCCGAAATAGCCCAGAAACTGCCCGCCCTTCACCAGCGGAATGCACAGCACCGTCTGGATCTGCAGGGCCTGCATCGCGCGCCGGTCCGCCGC
>CAYNHA010000137.1:0-11994 GCA_964397035.1 uncultured Verrucomicrobiota bacterium | reverse complement strand
ATGGCCCTCGACACGCCCACGCGGTCCTCCGCCCGGAACAGCAAAACGTTGTATTCGCGCGTTTCCTCCGCGCCCTTGGCCAGCATCTGCCGCACCGGCTTCGATTTCTTGTAGGCCGGCAAATACTCCCCCACCCATGTCACGTTCGACATCGCCCCGATCCGGGCCACCACCGCCGGCGTCGCCTCGATCAAAAACGCATTCTCCGGAATGTAGCCCTTGAGTTCCGCCCCCGCCTCCACCAGCGCCGTCTTCCACTCCTCGCGAACCACATCGCTGAACTGCACAAGCCACGGCGCGGCTCCCCGCGAATTCACCCGCTGCGACACCGTCGGCAGAGTCGCCGACCGGATCGCCCTCGACTGCGTCTGCTGCGCCGCGCTCGACGTGTCCACCACACCCCAATCCAGCAGCACCGGTGGACCGCCCGCCCCCAGGCACACGGAAGCCAGTCCACACCACGCCAGGCAACTGATCAGGGTCTTTTTCATTCCGCTCTCCATGAGGCCACACCTTCAAATTATTAGGATTATGTTAATCCCGGTTCCCCCCTCTTGCAACTGGTTTGACCCTTAATTTTTCTTCATCTTTCTGCTCCTGCCAACCTCGGAAAAAAGTTTTCCACAGTGTGGAAAACTTTTTTCCACACTATGGAAAATGCTGAATCCTGGATTCTCTTCCCGGCCTACGGTTTCACCACGCGGTAGAACCGCTGGATGCCGAGGGAATCGCTATCCTGCAACGTCACCGGCCCGCCGGTGCCGACTTCGGAATCCACCTGCACCCAGACGGGGGGAAACGCCAGCAGGTTGGTGGTGTATTCCAAGCCGTAGGTGACGCCCGCCGTCGTCGCGATCTGCATGCCCATCGGCGCGCCGTTGGTCGGCATCTGGGTCACCTCGATCGGCTGCGGCGCGGGCACATCCCCCGAAGTCGTCGTGGCCGTCACCACGTCCGACCACGTCCCGCCCGTCGAACGCACCCGCACGTAGTACGGCGTCGAAGGCGTCAGTCCCGTCACCGCGTACGTCAACGCAGAAACGGTCTGGTCCACGATGACCGAAGAGCTGCCGCCGCCCGAGCTGGCGCCCGTGACGCTGAACGCCTGGACTCCCGCGCCCTTGTTTCCAATCGCGCCCTTGGCCTGCCATTTCACGCACACATTGGCAAAGCCCACGTAGGCCGAGGCGTTTATCGTCGCATAGGCCAGCATGGTGCTGCTGGTGGGTGTCACCGTTCCCACGTCATTCCAGTTCACGCCGCCATCGATGGAAATGGAAACCGTGACGATGTTGTTGCTCGGAATGGCGCCGCCATAGGTGCGGGCCTTGAAGTCGACCAGCAGGTTCGTCAGCCCCGCCGTGGAAAAGACCGGCGACTGGATGTAGTTGGTGGGATATCCCAGGATCGGATAGCTCGAACTCGACGCGGAAATCGCATAGGTCCAGCCCTCCGGCGCCACGTTGGTGGCCGCCGCATTGGTGGCCAGCACCACGGTGGCGCGGGGAGCGCTGCGGACAAACGAGCTGTTGGTCGCCACCTGCACCTGGTAGGTCGTGCCGCTTGTGACGGCCGTCCAGTTGGCCGTGAAGCCGTTGCTGGAAAGATTGGCGATGCTGACCGTCGGGATCGTCACCGGCGCCGCCGCCACCGCCACGGTCGCCGTCGCGCCCGCCACGCCCAGCGTGTTGGAGGCGCGGAACACGAAGGCAAACGTTCCCGTCGCGCCGGGCGTGAAGGAAAGCGTGCCGCCGGCAAGGCTATAGCCCGAGGCCGCCGTCGTGCTTTGCAGCGTCAGGGCCGGCACCGGAGTGCCCGACACATAGCCCGACACGCCCAGCGTGAACAACACGCCCACGGTGGCCGACTGCGCCGGAATGGCCGAGAAAACCGGCGCGGAATCCGCCAGCACCGTCGCCACCGAGGCCACGGAGGAATAGGGGCCCTCGCCCGCCGCATTCACGCCCCGGGCCCGGAAATAATAGGTTGCGCCCGCTGTCAGCCCCGTCACAGCTTGGCTCGTGCCGGCCACCGTGAGGTTGGAATAACCCGGCACAAAGACGGAGGCAAGGCCGCTTCCGCCCGTCACCAGCACATCGTCAAACGCCAGGTTCCCGCCGCTCTTGGTGTAGGTGAAACGCAGATTCGTCACCGACGTGCTCAGCGGACAGGAAATGGTCGTGGCCGTGGTCGGCAGGGAGGCCGTCAGGTTGGTCACCGTGCTCCAGGTGCCCCCGATGGCCTGCTCCACCAGCAGGGCGGAAGACGCATCCGTGCTGTTGCCGCGGATCCAGAAACTGACGTTGGTGGGATTCGAGATCGCCGGGGTCTGGACCCGGTCGCCCGTGCCATCCAGCTTCAGCGAGGGCGAACCCAGGCCGTAGTTGCCGGCGGACGTGTATGTGCTTCCGATGGACGTGAACGTCCAGCCAGCCGGGGCCGTCGTTCCCTCGATGAACCCCTCCTCCAGCAACACGCCGGCCGAACTCGGGTTTTCAAAGCTGCTATCCGTGGCGACATCCAGCCGGTAGCCCGTCGCTGTGCCGACTGCGCTCCACGCCGCCGTGAAATCCGTTCCGTTGGTCGCGCTCGCCCAGATCGAGGCCGGGGCGGAAGGTGGCCCCGCGCTCACGGTGGCCGTCACCACCTGCGTCGCCACGCCCAGGCTGTTGCTGGCCGTGAACGTGAAGGTGCGCGATCCGATGTCGGCATCCGCCGGGGTGAACGACAACACGCCCGTTCCCGCCGAGAAGCTCGCCGCCCCCGCCGCCGTGGTGCTCCGCAGCGCCAAGGCCGGGGCCGGACTGCCGCTGGCGGACACGGAAAACGCCACGGCCACATTCGCCGTCGCGCCAAACGTTGTTTCGCTGGTGAAGGAAGGCGCCGTCGGCGTCTCGGACCAGGCCGGCATCTTCAGCGCAGGGTCGCCCAACAGGTTCAAACCAAACTGAACCCAGCGCTCGGCCTCGTTGCTGCCGCACAGGCTCACCATGTCGGCCTTGTGCATGGCAAACGCCACGCCCAGCGTCCGGCCCGGCGACTCATACATCCGCTTGTAGAACTTGTAGGCATAAATGGTCGAGGTTCCCCCGTTCGCCGTATTGTCGGCCGGAGAATCATCCGGCTCGCCCCATCCATACCGGGAGCATCCCATGTAGGCCAGGGCTCCGCCCAGCACGTTGGCGTTGCGCAGGAAACTCTCCGCCAGACACGGATCCGTGCCGGAATAAGTATACTCATCCGCAGTTCCGGCATCGATCGTCACCGAATTCTTGTCGAAAGCTCCCGTCAGGCAGGCGTCCGTATAGACAAAGGCCGTCAAACCCGTCATGCTGCTGGCATTCGACTGCGTGAAATCACCCGATTCCAACCCCCAAAGCAGGGGAGCTCCATGCCCGGAAAACATCAGATGCGTCCAGTTTTTATTGAACGCAGCGAGCGTGTTGGCCGAGCTCTGCACATGACTGCCGCAGTTCGTACCCGTGTCCCACGATGTGATCGTGTCGCAGATCAGTCCCACCTGGGCCGGCCAGTTGGACCGGATGCCGTCGCGGTACAGGCGTCGCAGCCAGGCTTCCGAATCGCTCACCGAGGCGTGGTTCATCGGACTTGTCGCGCGGAATCCCGCGTGCCCGTCGCCCGTCACGTCGTCGCTGGGACGCCCCGTCCCCGTGTAGGTGTCCCACGCATAGGGCCCGCCCAGGATGATCTTGTTCGTCACCGGCATGCCCGATTCGTACGCCACCACCTTGGCGAGATAGTTCGTCGCCTGCGCCGCCGTCCGGATGGGCAGGCGCCCGACCACCACGTCCCACGCCATGTCCACGCTGTCGGCCAGCTCGCCGTACACGGAATTTCCGTTGGCGTCCCAGGTTCCGCCCAGACCGGAATAGTACAGGTCCGTCGGCATGTTGGTTTCATAGGTGGATTGAGAAACCACCGAAACGGCCGTGTAGCGCACCGGCACGATCGTGTCGTCGCCGCCCAGCAGCACCATCTCCGTGCCCAGCGTCGCCACGGCGTTGCTGATGCACGCGCGGATCTTCATGGGCATGTCCGTGCCCGCGAAGTCCGTGGCAATCGTGTTCGTCGTCACCACCCGCACCGCATAGCTGCCTCCCGCCGCCGAGGCCCGGTAATTCGCCACTTGCTGGAACGCGTTGCTCAGCGCGGCCGAGGTGATGATGAGGTATGTGGCCGCTCCCGCCTTTGGCTCGGAAGCGCGCACCGACGGCGCGAAAGACGATGCATCGGACGGATTCACCACCAGGCTGTTCACCAGCGGCCCGAATTCGCTGCTGGCCCTGGATGAAATCGCCTTCGGGGCCGCCGCCAGGTCGTAGCTCGCCATCACCGTGATCTGCCTGCGCAAATAGAGGGTCTTCTCCGAACCCACGTAGGACAGCGGATTCAGCCGCACGGAAACAAACCGATATCCCTGCATCTCCTGCTCGCCCTGGGCCACGGCCACATCCGCAGGCCACGCGGCGGCGCTGGCATAGCGGGCGTTGGCCGAAACAAACGCCGGACGCGGCTTGCTCTTCGGACTGCGGGGCTGCGCCGGCATCGGCACCACGTCCCGCGCCAGCACGTCCCCGGCTCCGCTGGCCGAAATCTTCACGTTCTCCGCACCGGCCGGCAGCAGGATGTTCACGAACCTCGCCGGAATCGAAGGAGCGCCCGCCTCATCCACAATGCGCGATCCGCCCGCCAGGCCCACCACCGTGTATTCCCCCGCCGCCGTCAGCGTGACCTCCTCCGGCGCAAACGTGAAATCCACGCTCAGCTCCGCCGCACCCGCCAACCGAACACCCAAAAGACAAAGACTTAACAAGACGATCTTTTTCATGCGCCGCTCCCAAGATGGAAAATTGAATCTACCGTGTCAGAAGAAGCTACGCCTGCCCCCGCCTCAAAACAAATGGAAAAGCGCTCCAAAAATAGAGCGCTTTACCCGTTTCCCCCTTATTTCATCGCATCTTCATCTACCGTCGTCCCGGACGCCCCTGAATCCATTCCCGGATGTCCGCCGTCGCCTTTTTCCACTTTTTGGAGTCTGACCGAATCTGAACAAATGCCCCGAACAGATCCAGAAAGATGTCCCTCCACTGCTCCAGGAAGATCATCCGCTCCTGGAACCGGCTGATCGAGTCCAGTTGCCCCTCTCCCTTGGGCAGTTTGAGCCCCCGAATCAGGAATTGGTCCGCCTCTAGGCCAAACGACCACGTCGATTCGTCGTCCAGCGCAAAGGTGAGCTTGGCCTCCTTGAGTTTTTTGCCGCTCAGCAGGCACGTCTTGGCCTCGATGCTGGTCTCCGGCATACCCTTTTTCAGCACCGCCGCATGCGCCCCGTTGCCCTCGTGCGTGAACGTCAACGGCCCTTCCACCAAAACGCCCAGTTCACGCCCCTCCGTCAGCGCCAACCGCCCGTTCTGCGTGTCGGCCTTGAACCACAGCCACGTCAGAAACTCCCTCCCCGGAGCGGCTTCCATCGCTTCGCCCTCCATTTCCGGCGAAAAACTCGTCCCGTGGAAATCCTTCAAGTCCACCTTGCCCAAGGTCTCCCCCAGCGTCTCGGGCGTGGAGGGCGACCCGCCAAAGCCCAGCGTGGCCACCAGCGCTGCGCTAAACACATCCAACTGCGACACCGGAAGCGCCGTCACATACAAATGCGTGGACCCCGGCATATAGAGGAAGGGAATCGCCTTCAACTGGGGCGGCATGCCCGGCAGCAGTCGCTCGGTGACCGATTGGCGGATTTCCGCCCGCTGCTTCGCCTTCAAAAACGCCTTCCCCTCCGCCGCCATCGTCGCCAGCTCCTCCATGCGGCATTCCGCCTTCAGCAGCGCCGCAGGCACCTTGCGTTCCGCCAGCCGCAGCGACAGCCGCACCCAACCCGCCAGCATCGCCGACTCCTCCGTGATGTGCGAATCCAGCAAATGCCGCCCCGTCACCCAGCCCCGCTGCTGGTTTGTCCCGATCGAATCCAGCGACCCCGCCGCCTCCGCCGCGAATTTTTCCACGAAATTGTTCTGGAACGCCCGCGGCAGCTCCAGCATCCGGAAACTCATCGATCCATTTTCAAACGGCATGGCCCAACTCTCTTTCTATGAACCGTCATGTATGCCACCCCCGCCCCGCCGTGGCAAGGAGTTTGCAATCCCCCTCTCCGCCGCTTTCCCGGCTTTCCACACCGTGGAAAAAAGTTTTCCACACTGTGGAAAATATGCATAACTTTTTCAACTGGTTGAAAATAGATAATCAAAACCGTCCGTTCACTCTCCCTCCACGCCTTGCCTATCGACGGCGAGAGCGATCTGTTGTTCAATAAATTAGTCGCATCACGCTTCCCAATAAATAATTACAAAAGAAGGGATAATGTTTTATAAAAATATATCCAAATCTTTATAATCTATTGCACCATAAGTTGTAATAATTTCACAGAAATTTCAATTTGAATCCTGCATCGTTCGCCCCCCCTCTGAGTCTTTTCCGTCTTGCACTTATCTGTTTGCACATGGATTGGGTTGCGGGAAGTACCCGCCATAGGATAGCATCCCGCGGAAAGTGAGGTTTCTTATGTATGCGGCTCCCCCCAAATGTCGGCACGGCTCCTTTTGGGTCGTCATCATCGCCCTGTCCACCATCCTGTGCATCAGCCTGCTCATCAATCTGACCGCCGTGGGGCTCATCCAAAACTCCACCGCCCAAACAACCGATAGCGTCGGCGAAGACGAATTCCCGCAATTCACCGAAACGCATTCGTATGGCTCGGGAACCACCAAGGTCGCGCGGATTTGGTTCACCGGCATCCTCACCCGCCAGCTCGATGGCGGCTGGCTCGGCACCACCGATCCCGTTGAAGACTGCCTACGCCAAATCCGCGCCGCCCGCCAGGATGAAGCCGTGGAGGCCATCCTGCTCGAGGTCGACTCCCCCGGCGGCGAAGTCACCGCCGCCGATGAAATCCATCGCGAACTGACCCTCTTTCGCGAAAGCCGCGAAGACCGCAGGATCACCGTGCTGGTCCACGACATGGCGGCCTCGGGAGGCTATTACATCTCGCTCCCCGCCGACCGCATCATCGCCCAGCCCACCGCCCTCATCGGCTCCATCGGCGTCATTTTGCAGACGCTCAACATCCAGGGACTCAGCGAAAAAATCGGTGTAACGGACACCACCATCAAGTCCGGCAAGAACAAGGATTTGCTCAACCCCTTCCACCCCGTGGACCCCGAACACGTCAAGGTGCTGCAGGATTCCGTGGATGCCACCTACGACCGCTTCCTCGATCTGGTGGCCCAGGGGCGCTCCCTCCCCAAAGACGAGGTCAAACCCCTGGCCGATGGCCGAATCTTCACCGCCGAAGAGGCCCTCCGGCTCAAGTTGATCGACGGCATCGGCTACTGGGACGAGGCCATGGCCGAAACCAGCACCCTGCTGGGCGTGGACGACATCTACGTGGTGACCTACAACGTCGAACAATCCTTTTTCGACCAGCTCTTCAGCATGAAGTCGCCCCTTCCCGGCCTGCAGTCCCTGCTCACTGCCGCCAGCACTCCGCGCCGCCTCTACCTCTGGCGGTAAAGGAAAAAGACGGATCCGTCCCATCCGGCGGATCCGTCCGTTGAAAAAAGCCAATCGGCTATTTCTTCCGTTCCGCCCGGACCTTGCCCACGAACTCCGCCATGCGCTTCATGCCCTCGCGGATGTTGTCCATGCTCGTCGCATAGGCGCACCGCAGGAAGCCCGCGCCGCACGCGCCGAACGCATCGCCGGGCACCACGGCCACGCCCTTCTCTTCCAGGAAGCGCATCGCGAAATCCTCCGCCGAAATGCCCAGGTCGCCGATGTACGGAAACGCATAGAACGCGCCCGCCGGCGTGTGGCAGGAAACCCCCATCTCGGCAAAGGCCGAGATCAGGAAATTCCGCCGCCGGTTGTACTCCGCCACCATGCCCGCCACCGCTTCGTCGCCGCGCTCCAGCGCCTCCGCCGCGGCCTTCTGGCCCGTGGTGGGCGCGCTCATGATCGCGTACTGGTGCAGCTTCATCATGTTCTCGGAAATCTCCGCCGGTGCGCACGCGTAGCCGATGCGGAATCCCGTCATCGCCCACGCCTTCGACATGCCGTGCAGGAAAATCGTCCGCTCCTTCATGCCCGGAATCGACACGAAACTGACGTGCTTCGAATCATAGGTCAGCTCGGCGTAGATTTCGTCCGACAGCAGCAGCAGGTCGTGCTTTACGCAGAAATCGGAAATATCCTCCACGTCCTTCTGCCCCAGCACCGCGCCCGTCGGATTGCACGGAAAGTTCAGCATCAGCACGCGCGTCTTCGGCGTCACCGCCTTTTCCAGCATCGCCCGCGTCAGGCGGAACTGGTCCTCGCGCCGCGTCTCCACGCACACCGGCACGCCGCCGGCCAGGATGATGCTGGGCCGGTAGCTCACGAAGCACGGCTCGTGGTAGAGCACCTCGTCGCCCGGATTGATCACCGTGCGCAACGCCACGTCGATGGCCTCGCTCACGCCCACCGTCACCAGCGTCTCCTTGTCCCAGTCGTATTCCGCGCCGAACTGCCGCGCCACATAGCGGCAGATGGCCTTGCGCAGCGCCGGATCGCCGCGGTTCGACGTGTAGTGCGTCGCCCCGCGCTCCAGCGAAAAAACCGCCGCCTCGCGCACCGTCCACGGCGTGTCGAAATCCGGCTCGCCCACGCCGAACGAAATCACATCCTTGCGCGAGGCCACGATGTCGAAAAACTTGCGAATCCCCGAAAACGGCAGCGCCTTCACGTGCTGCGCCACTCTGCTCTTGCCACTCATGGGTCTGGTTCCTTCTTCCACGTCTTTATGGACTCACCTGAAGACGGTCGTCCACCTTTTCTCCATCCATCAACACGCCGTCCTGCTTGTAGGTCTTGAGCATGAAATGCGTGCCCGTCGAGAGCACGCCATCCAGCGTGGCCAGCCGCTCGCTCACGAACGTCGCCACTTCGCGCAGGTTCTTTCCCTCCACGAACAGCAGCAGGTCGTACTTGCCCGACATCAGGTGCATGTTCACCACTTCCGGGAAGCCGCTGATGCGCCGCGCAATGCGGTCGAACCCGCCTTCCCGCTCCGGCTGCACCTTCACCTCGATCACCGCCGTCACGCGGTCTTCCTTCAGGTGGTCCTCGTTGATCAACGCCCGGTACCCGCGCAGCGTCCCCTCTTTTTCATATTCCTCGATGCGCGCCGCAACGGCCGCCGGCGTCGAGCGCGTCATCCTGGCGATATCCTCCAGGCTCGTCCGCGCGTTTTTCTTCAAGATGTTCAGCAATTCGTCCATGGTCCTTCTCCGGGGTCGGTTCAATCAAAGCGCAAATTCTACCAGCCCCCGCCGACGGAATGCCAACCAATTTGCGAGCCTCGCGAAAATTCGAAATGCATCGGCCCTATTCTTTGGGTCGAGCCCCCGCCGTTCTTCTTGACTCGCCCCCTCCGCTGCCGCTACCGTTTCCGAATGAAAGAGCTCCTGCAAGCCCGGCACCGGCGGAACAAGAGGTCCCGATGAAAATCCTGATCGCCGAAGACGAACCCATGGTGCAGAAATACCTGGCAACCATGGCCGGCCTGCACGGTTACCAGTGCGTTCTGGCGGCCAACGGGAAGGAAGCGCTGGACCTGTTCGCCAAGGAGAATCCCGACATCGTCCTTTCCGACGTGCAGATGCCCGAAATGGACGGCTTCCTGCTGCTGAAGGAAATCCGCGAGCAGAACAGCGACGTGATCGTCATCATCCTGACGGGGGAAGGTTCCGGGGACGTGGCGGCGCGGGCGTTGCAGCTCGGCGCCAACAACTACCTCTACAAGCCGGTGGCCGACAAGCAGCTCCGGCATCTTCTGCGCCAGTACGCCACGCTGATCTCCGAACGCGCCTCCACGCACGAGATCGAGCGGATGGTGGAACGGCGCACCTTGAGCATCGTGATCGACAACCAGCTCGACCACACCACGCGGGTCGCCCAGTTCCTCGTCAACGAAGTGGGCCGGACCCTGCCCGAAAAAGAGCGCATGGATGTCACCCTGGGGCTGGACGAACTGATCTGCAACGCCATAGAACACGGGAATCTCGGAATCTCGCAGGCCGAAAAGGAAAAAGCCCTTTCGGAACCCGACGGTCTCAACAAGCTGCATGCCCAGCGGCTGGAGGATCCAATCGTCGCGGCCCGGCGGGTAAGAATCGATTTCACGTACAACCGGGACGAAGGCTTCGAATGGATCATTTCCGACGAGGGGAAAGGCTTCGATTGGCAGGCCGTGCCATGCCCCCTCGACGAGGACGGACTGGATAAACCTTGCGGGCGGGGAGTGTTCCTCGGCAGACTGCTGTTCGACCATCTCGAGTACCGCGGCAAAGGCAACGTGGTGTGCATCCGCAAAAACCCGCCGCCGAAGCCCGGACATCCGATGGCATAGTCCCCCGGAATTGGCACCCCCAACCGGATTCGAACCGGTGTTACCAGGATGAGAACCTGGCGTCCTAGGCCTCTAGACGATGGGGGCGGAGGAAAACGAACGCACACAATGCCCGACCCCCTTCTGTTTGGCAATCAAAAGTTTGAAGCAACCGGTTCGAGGCTCACGGCTCAACGGCGGCAACACCCCTTCCCTTTCATTCTTCCTCCTTAGTTTTTCATTCTTAATTCCCCGCCTCCCCGCTATAGTCACCCCCCATGAAGAAACCACTCCGCGAACAGGCCATCGAATACTTGGAATATCTCAAGGAACAAGGCGTCACCCATGTGCCGGCGTCCGGGAAGAAAACCCCGAAGGCAGCCCCCACGCCTCCGGCCAAGCCCGTGGCGGCCGCTTCCTCCAGGCCCGCCGTGGCGGCTCCCCCGCCGTCACCCAAGCCCGTCGCCGCACCCCGTACCTCCTCCGGCCCCGACACGCTGGAATCCATCGCATCGGAAATCGCCGCCTGCCAGCTCTGCGCCCTCGCGCCCACCCGCCTTCACACCGTACCCGGACAAGGCACCCTCCGGCCCGAAATCATGTTTGTTGGCGAAGGTCCCGGCGCCGATGAAGACGAGCAAGGCCTTGCGTTTGTCGGCCGCGCCGGGCAGCTCCTCACCAAGATGATCAACGCCATGGGCTACACCCGCGAGCAAGTGTTCATCGGCAACATCGTCAAGTGCCGCCCACCCGGAAACCGCGTACCCACGCCCGAGGAAATGGCCGGTTGCATCCCCTACCTCAAGCGTCAGATCGCCGTCATTCGCCCCAAGCTCATTGTCTGCCTCGGCGCCACCGCCGCGCGCGGCCTCGTGGACGAAACCCTCCCCATTGGCAAAGCCCGCGGCCAGTGGCGCGAATTCGAAGGCATCCCCGTCATGCTCACCTTCCACCCCGCCTACCTCCTGCGCGACCCGCGCAGGAAAGTCGAAACCTGGGCCGACCTCAAAACGGTCCTGGCCCGCCTCGGCAAAACCCCGCCCGCCGCTCCCGCAGGCTGACCCTTGGCAATTGGATATTGAGCAGTGGATATTGGAAATTGAGGTTTCCTCTTCATCTTTTCCTCACCCTTGCCGCTCTCGGTGCCGCCGCCGTGCTGTATTTCGTCGATCCGGCCACGTCCTCCATCTACCCCCCCTGCCCCCTCCGCTCCCTCACCGGCCTCGCTTGCCCCACCTGCGGCACCCTGCGGGCGGCCCATCTGCTCCTGCACGGCCAATTCCGCGCCGCCTTCGCCCTGAATCCCCTTCTCTTCTTCGCGCTCCCGGTGCTGGCGCTGCTCTGCCTGCGCCCTGCCCTCGCCCGACCTCGCTGGGTGCCCTGGACCCTCCTCGCCATCCTCCTCGCCTATTTCCTTCTCCGGAATTTCCTCCACTGATCTATATTCCCTCCACCCGTTTCCTGAATTTTTACGACAGAATATTTCCAGATCCGATGAGATACCGGAACAACCCCTCCTTGAGCACTGGCGTGAATTGCCCCACAACGTAATC
>CAYNHA010000136.1:0-13710 GCA_964397035.1 uncultured Verrucomicrobiota bacterium | reverse complement strand
GATCCAGCCGGTCAGGGTCACGCGCGGCACCGCGCCGGCGGCGTTGCGGAATTCGAAGATCTGGCGGGCGGTCGCCCCCGCGGTCTGGTGCAGGCTGTTGGAGCCTTCCTGGACCAGGGAGGCGTTCTGCGCGCGGGTCTGGAGGCTGCAGCCGGACCCCAGGATCCAGTCGCCGTCGGTCGGCGTGAATTCAAAGCCGTAGTTGGCCAGCGCGCCGTTGGTCGCGGCGACCGGATAGGATTGTCCAAGCGTGGCCCGCTGGCTGGCCGCCAAGCTGTTGACGTTGCTTGTGGCCACGCGGTACTCGCCGATTCCGCTCACTCCCCGCTGCTTGGGAGAGTTTGTGAGACTCGCATCCTGATCGGTCGCCACACTCTCCATGCTGACCACAAAGTCAGGCTTGTTCGTCCACGGCGCGCTATGGCGGTCGAACATTCCCGTCAGCTCCCCGTTCACCCGCAGCGCGCCCACCGGCCCGGGAGGCGTCACATCGTTGTCCACCACGTACAGGGAAATGTCCGCCCGCGTCGTCAACTCGTCGCCGGCCCGGTCCTCGTCGAAGTCGACCACTCGGACCGATCCTGTGTATTCGCCCATCGCCACGTGGGTGTAGAGCGGCCGGGCCAGGTCGGCGGCAAAAGCCCCCGCCACCTCGGTGGTGGCCCCGCCATCCGGCACGGACGCGGTGAAGTCCAGCTTCTGATTGGCCACCAGGGGCGCGCCCGAGGGAAGATGCAAGGAATACACCGGACGCTTGGAGGCCGTCTCATTCGTCGCGCTGACGATGCCGCTGTCCGGATCCCACGCGCTGCCCATCAGGCGGAAGGTTCCCGAGGAAAATTCCTGGTCCGTCACCTCCGTGAGCCCGTTCGTGGAAAGCGCCTGCTGCCACAGGGTCAGATTCCACATCTTCCAGCGGACGCCGATGCCGTTGGTCTTGCTCGCCCCAAGCCCGTAGATGCGAATCTGGTTGGTCCTGCCCGCCTGCAACACGAATTGGTTGCTGGCCCATCCATGGCTTTGGTTGTACCAGTTGCTCGCCACCAGCGCCGAGTTCGTCGGATCGGCAAAATAGAAGGGACCGAACACGTTGCTCTGGGAGCCGTTCACATGGTGCTCGATGCGGTAATGCGTCACCCCGTAGGTCTGCTTGAACATTGAGCTGAAGGAGAGATTCGTGATGGCCGTGTTCACCTCCGGCACCACATCGATCAGCCAGAACTTGTTGCTGGCCTGCCACGCATACGCCTCCACGAAATAGGAGCCATTCGTCGGCAGCGACGAGAAGGTCGGATATTTGGGTTCGGCGGCCCCCGATTGCGTGCGGAGCTCGCTGGCGCGCACACTGCCATCCAGCTTCGTGGGCAGGTACTCCTTGTGGGTGAAGGCCCATTGCGCAAGGACGCTGGATTGCGGCCGCATCGTGTCGAGTGACACACGCGGCCGCTCCATGTCGTCATCCGTCACTCGGAGCGAACCCACGGTCGCATCGAGCCACAACTCATCCCCTTCCCGGTCGGCATCTCCGTCCGGCACCTGGACGCCGATCTTCAATCCGTTGCCGCTCAGGGAATCGTTGACCCAATCCGTGATTTGCGAGGAGGTCAGCGGCAGTTCCCACCACAGGCTTGAGCCGGAAGTCCTTCCATTGCCTGCATCCTTCCCCGCCACTCTTGCGCCAGTGTTGGACGATAGCGTCATCTGGGCCGCCGCCCCGTTCAAGCCGCTGTGGATATCGTACAGGTTCCCCATGAACTGAAGCTTGTTCCCCGATGCGGCGAGCTGCCCGTCCGTCACCTGGAACTCCAGCGGATACCCCGTCAATTGGACGTTGTCCATCCGGTAATAGCCGCTGTCGCCCTTGAAGCCGGGACCCAGCAGGATCCGGATGAACACTCTTGCTAGGCCAGGCGTCACCACGCCTTCAAACCCCACGGTGCGCGTAACCCACTCGCTGCCCTCCGTTGGATTCCACGAAGGCCAGGCCGCATTCGTGCTGAAGTTCACGCCATCGCTTGACCACTGGACCACGGCATTGCTCCAGCCGTTGGCGCCGCCCACCTCCGCCCACGAGAGGATCCTGTCGGTGGCGCTCGGCAAATTGAATTCAAACTGGATCCAGGCCGTGTTCGTCGCCTTGTTCGTGAAATACGTCCCAAGCCCCGCCATGTTGATCGCTCCCGCATTCGGCGAATCATAATTGCCAAACAGGTCGTTTTCGCTGGTGCCCGCGTTGGCGGAATCGATCAGCGTGTTGGTGTAAGTCGGAATCCACGTGATCACGGCATTCGTCATCAAACTGCCGGACCAGGGCGCCGCGCCATTGGGAATCGCCGCGTTCGTATAGAAATTCCACGCCGTCAACACCATTTCAACGGTGCCCTCCCGCTTGGGCACTTCCCCATAGGGCTCGCTGGTGCCCACCATCAGGGCGCTGTTGGTTCCCATCAGAGGCGGCTCCACGTCGTCGTCCACCACCGTGAAGGTCGTGTAGCCGCCCAGCCCCACGTTGCGGTCGTAGACGCCGGCCGTCGCCAGGAAATTCGTGTAGCCGGAGGGACGGTCGCCATCCCACACCCGGTAATCCCACTGCGCCGGATCCACGGTCCGCGGGAAGGACCGCGGCACCTCCGCGTTTTCCAGCCGCCGCATGATGTAGCGCGCCGCGCTCGGCCCGATGCCGCATGCGTCGATCCACTGGTTGGTGTTCGTCACCCGGAACAACGCCACCGGATCATCCCCGCTCACCGTCAGCACGTCGTTGGTTGTGACCACATACGGCCGCGGCGGCACCGCATTCTTCAGCGCGTTGGTCATGGAAGGATCGATCTTTCCGCTCGGAGCGCCGTTCAGCACCAGCATCGTCTCGCCATGCCCCAGCATCGTCGTCGTGGGAGCCAGCCGGCAGAAGTTGGCCCATCCCTTCAAGGTGTAGTCGTTCGTCTGCGCCCCGCTCGGATTCATTTGGTTGGCCATCAGGTATTGGCTCAGGTCGATCGCCCCTCCCGATCCGTTGTAGATCTCCACGTACTTGTCGTATCCATTGCCCTCGCCAAATTCACCGAAGAACAAATCGGAGGCGCCCGCCTGCCCCTCCATGAACAGGGTGTTGGTCGTCTTGCCGCTCACGGCCGTCATCCACACGCGAGAGGTGTACACCCCCAGCGCCACGTCCCCCGGAGACAACCGGTTGGTCACCATGTTGGTGAACGCGCGGTAGGAGCTGCCGGCGTTCGCCGGATCCAGCGCCAGCGGAATCTGGCTCCCGTACAACCCGCCCAGATCCGACAGGTTCGTCACAATCGTGAACTGCGCGTTGGTCACTCCCGTGCGGTGGTAAAGCTGGTAGCGAACCGGATACGCTTTTCCTTCTTCCGACAACTCCCCATCGGTCACCACGTTCGTTCCGTTGAGCTGGACACCCGCGCTGAATTGGAAGGCTTTCGGATAATTGAAATACAACGCTTCGTCCCACAATGCGCCCAGGCGCACCTCGTCGAACGAAACCTTCCCCATCGCGCCCGAGGCCCCGCACCCTGCCGACAGCCGCACGCCCGTGATCGTCCCCACCGCCATCGCCGCGTTGCTATAGGTCGCGATCGGCACCGCGTTCGTGTAGTCTGGCGGAATCGTCACGCTTCCGTCGAACGCCCACATCCGCGCCGTTTTCTGCGCCGGTTCCCATTCGCACACGATCATGTGGACCTGGTCCATTCCCGGCGTCAACTCAACGGCGGACACCGTCGCCTGGGCGGTGCCTGCATCGACGATTCCCGCCCGGCGGTTTTCCCCGGCCACCTTGCCGAAAAACAGTTCTTCCACCGCGGCATTCGTACCGCTCATCAGGGAAAGCCCGACCCGCTTTTCCTCATCCCCGTTTTCATAACTCATCATGAAGGCAACGAAGAGGCGCCCCGGTTTTCCTGTTTCCAGCTTCCGGACAATGGCGGACGATTCCAACGCCACCCCGTTCTCCCACGCCACGCGGTTGGCATACGGGTCCGGAAATCCGCTGCTCCCCGCGGAAAGGCTGCCCGAGGCCACGGTCCATTTTCCCGTGTCGCCCGCCCAGCCGCCACTCCACCCCTGCCCCGTGGCCAGCCCGTTTTGCGCCAGCGTGAACCCGTTCGTATAGGCCATCTGGTCGATCACTTCTTCATCTTCGTAGGCCCGCGTGACGACCGGATTTTCCATCGGCACCGCGGAACCCGCGGAATACGTCTTCCCCGCGGCGCCAAACAAACGGTAATAGTTGGTCGAGCGCATCGGCACCGTCCACTCCGATCCTTCGCCCGCGCCCCGATAGGCCACCCGCGTCCCATTGCTCCCGATCGAATCTCCCGCCGTATAGGTCTGCCCCTGCACCGGAACCTCCACCACCGGCTTCGAGTTCCACAACACCAGCACTTCCGGCGCGCCATTCTGGTTCCAGACCAACCGCGTCATTTCCGCGCCATCCGCCACGGCAACCACCGAAAGCGGAGCCTCGGGCGCGCTTCCAATCACCGAGAATCCATAGGAATTCGTGGAGGACAGGGAATCTCCATCCCGATCCGTGTCGAAGTCCGTGCTGATCACCGACAAGACATAGTCGATGCCGTCGCCCGGCGTCAGGAAATTCGTCGGGATCACGGTCGACAGCTCCGCCGGAGATCCCGGCGTTCCCTCCCCATCCACGTTCGGCAACGTGCCCAGGCTGCCGCTGGCCACCACAACCCCGTTGCTGCTCAACGCCCATCGGTTGCTGCTGCCCGCCCACACGCCGCTGGCATCGGATACGAGGCCGGTCACCACCAGCCCACCCGCGATCATGTTCGTCGTGAACACCTTCCCGTCCACGGAGAAGCCTTCATGGACGGGCCCCGCCACATCCTGGTCGATCACCGCAAAACTTCCGGTGTTCGTGGTGGCCAGCCCATTGGAGCTCACCGCCACCACCCTCGCCGTGTACACGCCCAACGGCGCGGGAAAAAACCCCGGAACAATCGCGATGAATTTCTGCCCGTTCGTGCCGCCAAGGGTCACTGCCTCCACCGCATCAAACGGCCGCCCGCTCCACAGGGGCGACCCGTCCGGCGCCAGCAAGTCATAGCTCGTTCCGACCAGCGCCATTCCCGTGGAGTGATACAACGAAACGGACAACGCCACGCCGCCATGCCCCAGCGCATGGTCGGTCGCCTCGTTCGAAACCGCGCGCGAATCCATCGCCACAAACTCCAACGGCTGCGGCGGCAGGGTCGCCGGATCCTGCGTTGTCGTGGTCACCGAGGCCGTCGCCGAATTCGTGCTCGCGCAGCCGCCCGCGCCTTCCGACCGCACGCGGTAGTAATAGGTCACGCTCGGCAGCAGCCCCGTCACCACCACGGCAGCCCCCGCCACCGCGCGGTTGGAATATCCTGCAACAAAATCCGGCGCGAACGCCGCCCCTTGCCGGACCGCGACGTTGTCCAGGTAATAGCGGAAATTCGACGCATTCTTGGCATAGATCCGCACCTTCGAGTTCGCGGTGCCGCCCGTCAGGTTTTGGCTATACGTCGCCATCGTGTCCGTCAGCGCGATGTCGCTTCCACTCTGAACAAACGTCGTGCCATCGGCGGCATGGTAGACTTGGAGGACTGTGCTATCCCCGCTCCAGCGTCTCGAATCGAATATCAGCGTGGCGGTCCCGCCGTTGCCGGAGAGATTCAGGGTCGGCGTGACGATGTATCCCCTCGTGCTGCCCGACCCCAGCTTGGCCTCGTACGCGTTCTCGTAGATGGCCGCCCCCGTCCAGCCATTCGTGCGCAAGTAGGTGTTCAGCGAAGAACTCCTGTCCGTCGATCCATTCGTAGCCGTGAACCCCGCGAAGTCTTCCCAAACGTTGGTGGCCAGCCCGCCGGCTCCGCCGAAGGTTGCGTTGGTGCTGACATCCACCTGGTAGCCCGCCGCGCCGGTGACCGCCGTCCAACTGCTCGCAAAATCCACCGAGGAAGGAATCGCCACCAAACCCGCCGGGGCGTCCGGCGTCGCCGTCGTCGCACTCGCCGTCACCCCCGCCGCGGAATAGGAAGGCCCGCTTCCCGCCACCGACCATGCCTTGTACTGGTAGGGCGTGCAGGAGCCGAGACCCACATCGCTGGCCGTGGTTCCTCCCCCCGCCGCCACCACCGTGCCGCCACCCGGAAACTCATCGCCCGCGGCATAGGCGCCCGAGGGCGTTCCCGCAATCGCCGCCGTGTGCCTCACCACCAGCACGTCGTTCGCCATCGCATTGCGGGTCCACGACAAATCGTTTTGCACTGCACCCGCCGCCGTGGCCGATAACACGGCGGGCGCGTCCACCTTCGCGATCAAACCACCACTCGTGCCCGGCGTCAAACCACTCGCCGTGGCCTGCAATGAAAAACTTTCCGCCACATCGTAGGTCAGCGCGCCAAAGGTTCCCTCGCCCGCCGACAGCAACTGCGCCCCTCCGCCGCCCGCGGTCCCCGTGCCCGTGCCGCGACTGATCACCACGGAGGCCGCCGAGTCCACATCCAAGTTCGCAAGTGCATCCTCCGCCCGCACGCTGGCGGCAAATGCCGCGCCCACATCCACGGGCGCGCCGGGAATGGACGAAAAGGCCAGTCGGGCGGCCGTCACTTCGATCCGGTTGCGATCCCCTCCCATGCTGGTTGCGACGCCGCCCGCGTTGGCCTCCGCGAATCCGGAGCCCGACAACGCGGCCGTGGCCGAAGACACCGTAAACGACACCTGCTGGTTATCCGTCACAGTATCCTGGAAACTCGCGCGCAAACTCAACGTCCGGGTTCCATCGTCGGGTGCGGTCACCGTCAAGCCCGTGAACGTCGCCGTCGCCCCGCCCGCCACCTCGCCCAGCTCCGTGCTGCCGTCATAAAGAGCCACCCGCCGCAGGTTCGCCGAGTTCGCCACATGGAACGTAATCGCGCCCAGTGTCGTGCCCGCCGAGTCCAGGTCGGCGCTCGTCCCGCCATCGCGGATCGTGAACCTCCCCACTTCCAGCGAGGACGCCGTCAGGTCCGCCTCCCGGTACGACGCATACGCCACATTCTCCGGTTCGTTGAAACTCCCATCACGATGAATGTCCGATGCGCTACTGGCGATGCCCGTGCCCGTCGCCGCCTTGTTCTGCGTCGCCGCTCCCGTGCTGGTGTGCGTGATGTTCGCGCTGTAGGACGTGATCGCCGTCGGCTTGAACCGCACATAGATCGTCGTGCTGGGCACCGTGCCCCCCGACGGCGTCAGCGTCAGCGTGGACGGATTCGCCACGAACCCCGAACCGCTGGTCGTCGAGATTTCAAATCCCGCCGGCGGCGTCAGCACCAGATTCGCCGTCTGGTTCGCACCCGACACCGTGTAGCTCTGTTCGCTCGAAATCCCGTTCTGCTGCGCATTGCCAAACGCCAGAGTCCCGGCCGACACCGTGATCGTTGGCGTACTTGCCGCCAGGAGCGTCTGCACCCCGCCCGCCGTGGTCGAACCGCTCTTCGTGCCCGATGCGAACGTCAGGTCGCCCGTGGAAATGGCATTCACACCGATCGTGTGGCCCCCGGTCGGCGACGCCGCCACATCCATGGTGATGAAGAAATATCCCGTCGCGCCGGAGTTGATCGTCTGGGAAAACGCGGAGAACGATTTCGCCCCCGCCGCCGCCGGCCCCGCCATCGTCGCCAGCGTCGCATCGCCCGCATCCAGCGTCGCATCGGCCGAATAGCGCAACTTCAGATTCGCAATGTCGGCCGGCACATAGGTGCCCGCCGTGGTGAACGCCACCGCCGTCAACGTCGCGTTCGCCGTCGCGACGCCGATCTGAAACCGGTGCAGCACCTGCGCCGCCGTACCAGCCGCCACGTTCGCGGCCATCACCTGCGTGCCGTTGTCCGCCAGCGTGATCGTCGGCGCCACCACGTAATCCGTCACCACGATGTCATGCACATAGACCGCCGCCGAAGGCGATGCCAACCGCAAGGCCACGTTGGTGCTGGCCTCGTTCAGCGTGTAGGCAAAAGACGCCCCCGTGGTCCCGATGCCCGTCCACGTCGTCACCGCCACCCACCCCGCTCCATTCACGTTCTTTTGGAGGATCAGGGTCCGCCCCGTTCCGCCCGCACGGATTTGGCAAGTGACCGTTCCCACCGTGTTCACAGCCGGCAACTGAAGGATTCCGCTCGTGGCCTGCATCTGGACATATCCCGTGGACCCCGTGCCGCTGGCCGCCCCGGTGGGCGCCACGATACACTGCGTCAGGTTCACCGTGCCGGCCACGATCGACTGCGTGTACGTTCCGTAGCTGGCGCGCGACGTCCAGCTTTGGATGCTCTCCGAAATCAAATTCGCCGCCTGCGCCGGAATCCCGGCCCACAGCCAGAGCCACGCCACCGTTTTCCACACTGTGGAAAACTTTTTTCCACACTGTGGAAAAACCGCATTCATCACTTGCGCCCCTGTTCTCATCGCCCCTCCTCCACCACCAGCCGGACACGAAAGATTCCCGAGAGCGAGTTTTCCGGAATCTCCACCAGCCGCTCCATGGCAAATTCACCGTCCGCCGCCGTCGCGATTCCGCCCACCGGGAAGACATCGGGTTCATCCAGCAGGGAAGGCAAATATTCCAGTTGGTAGCGCTTCCCCGGGATGGACAACCAGCGCACCCGGACCGATGGCGCCACCGACGGCGGACCCGCCACAACCGACGCGCCGCGATCTACCGACGTGATCCACAGGCAGGAGTCCGGGTCCGATGGATCCGTCCCCGCCCGCCATTCCTGCCAATCGCTCATCCCGTCTCCGTCGTAGTCCGCCCCCGGTTTTTCGAAAATGCCCAGCGACTGCTCCCATGAATTGCCCAGCCCATCCCCATCGTCATCGCCCTCATCCAGGGCTTTTGCTTTTCCAAAAACCAGTTCCAGCGCGGCATCCTTCGCCCCCACCGTCACCACCTCCGAATCCACATAGAAGGAGGCTTCCGCCGCCGTCGGCGCATTGTAGACCCGCGCGAACAACTTCGTGCCCGCCGCCGGGGGCACCGGAAACAACTGGCAAAACAACCCGGAATTCGGATCCGCCGCATTCATCCCCATCCCTCCCGCGCTCGCCGCCGAAAGCAGGGGATTCCTGGGATCTTCGCCCCCGCCCGGCACAGGAGGCCGGATGATGCCATCCGTCGCCACGCGGATTTCCACCCGCGACAACACCGCCTGCCCCACGCGCGAGCCCGGCATCGGCCGGCCATGCTCATTCAAAACGGGCGTCAAGTTTCCGACATAGAGCGGGGCCTGGATCCCGCCCAAGGCCGCACTCACCCCCATCCCCAACCCCAGCAAGGCTACCCGCGCCAGGCGCCAAAACCGATGGACCAGCCCGCCGCCTCTCTTCATTTCCTTTTTCCTGCTGTTCTTCATTTTTTCCGTTCCATTTCAAATGGGTTGCCCGCACATCGCGGTATCGACACGGACAAGTAAAACGCTTTCCCATGAGCCAACGGCGAGCCCTTCATTAGATTTTCATTGGATCTTGGGAGGCACCCGGACAGGGGAAACAAATCCTCATTCTCTCCCTACGCCATGGATCTCCATCCCCCTCCTCGCAGGAACCGCGCCAAGACACACGCGTTTGGAAAAAATCTTTTCAACCCATTGACACAAAGAGGGTTATCATTTTGATATTTTTTTTAAAGAAACTCAAAGTAAAAACATTTTTGTATTCCTTATTCCATATAAGTACATAAATGAATGATTTATCTTCAAAGATCACACTCTTGTTTTTTCCCGGAAAGAACCCCGGATTCGCTGTTTTCTGACACGCCTCTCACACGGGCCTCACACACGGCGGCGAAAGTGCACCGCGTCATGAACAGTTCATCCGCACTTTCGTCCCCGCCTCCCGCTTTTCATCGCCCGTCCGAAACCGCCGTAGCCTCCACCCTCCCCCCGCGGCGCTACCGGTCCATCTGGATCTCCGACACCCACCTCGGCTGGCGCGCCTGCGAAGCCGACCGCCTTCTGGACTTCCTGAAGCACCACGATGCCGACCACTGGTATCTCGTCGGCGACATCCTCGATGGCTGGGCACTCAAACGCTCGTGGAACTGGCCACAGTCCCACAACGATGTCGTCCAGAAACTGTTGCGCAAGGTCCGAAAGGGTTCCCACGTCGTCTGCATCCCCGGTAACCACGACGAATTTCTCCACGAGTTCTCCCGTCTCTCGTTCGGCGGCATCATGGTCCTGCCCGATGCCATGCATGAAACCGCCGACGGCCGCCGCTTCTGGGTCCTGCACGGCGACCAGTTCGATAGCGTCGTCCACTACGCGCCCTGGCTCACCGTCCTCGGCAACAATGGCTACGACCTGATGATCCACGTGGGACGCTTCCTCAACCACATCCGCCGCCGCCTCGGTTTTCCGGAATGGTCTCTCTCCGCCTACGTCAAGGGCCGCGTGAAAAACATCGTCCGTTTTGTCACCGACTACGAGCAGGCCATGCTGCGCGAAGCCCGCCGCCACGGGGCCAACGGCGTCGTCTGCGGCCACATCCACAAGGCCGAAATCCGGGAAACGGAGGGACTTCTCTATTGCAACACCGGCGACTGGGTCGAATCCTGCACCGCCCTCGCCGAATCGTTCGACGGTCGCATGGAATTGATTCACTGGAAAACGTCGTCCCTGTCGGCACCGCTTCCATGATGACCTTCCTCCACCACGTGCCGTGGATGGGCCTTCTGTGGATGGCCCTGATGGCGTTCTTGTTTGCCCATCTCGAAATCCAGATCGAAGGCCCCCACGGCTGGGCCTCCAACCTCCCCACCTGGCGCCTGCCGGAAACCTCGCCTCTTCGACTTCTCTTCGGAGGGCGCCCCATCACAGGCTATCATGTGTTCGCTTTCTCCTTCATGGCCGCCGCCTTTCATTGGCCCCTCGCGCTTTTCGGCCACTTCTCATGGCCGACCGAAGCGCGCATTCTCGCCAGCCTCGCCCTCTTCTGGATCCTGGAGGATTTCCTCTGGTTCGTCCTGAACCCGGCCTATGGACTCGCGCGCTTCAAGCCGCGTCATGTTCCGTGGCACCCCCATTGGTTCTGCGGAGTGCCGGCGGATTATCTCGTCATGTCCGCCGCCGCCATCACCCTGTTCGCCTATTCGGCCTGGGCCACCACCCCGCCCTCCCCATGAAACTCCTCCTCCTGCACGCCTCTGCCGGCGGCGGCCACCGCCGCGCCGCCGAAGCCCTGGCCGCCTCGGCCCGGGAGCGCGGCCTCTCCCCCATCGTCCGCGATATCCTCGACTTCATGCCCCCCCTCTATCGCCGCACCTATGCCAAGGGCTATCTCGCCCTCGTCCGTTCGGCTCCCGAACTCTGGGGCTACCTGTTCGCGCAATCCGACCGTTCCTCCCAAACCCCCGTCGAACGAAAACTCAGGACCGCCTTCAACCAGCTCAATTCCCTTTCGCTTCATCCCTTTCTCAAGCGCACCGCCCCCGATGCCGTGCTCTGCACCCACTTTCTTCCGCTCGAATTGACCGGCATGCGTTCGGCCCGCCTCCATCAGCGCCTTCCCCTCTTCGGCGTGGTCACCGATTTTGCCGCCCACTCGCTCTGGTATTGCCGCAACGTGGACGCCTACTACGTGGCCACCGAAGAGGCCCGCCGCCAACTCGCGCGCCAGGGCCACCCTCTGGATCGAACCCTCTGTACCGGCATCCCCGTTCTCCCTCCCTTCGCCACCGCCATCGCCCCCCGCGTCGCCCGCTCCCGCCTTGGACTGCGCCCCGATCTTCCTGCGGTTCTGCTCCTGAATGGCGGCCATGGCATCGGCTCCGCGCTCGGCATCCTCCGCGCCTGGATCGCCAACCCCCCACCGGGCCAGTTGATCGTCGTGACCGGCCACAACCCGCGCCTCGAAAAAAAACTCCGCGCCGCCGCCTCTCAAACCCCGCTCCCCATCCTCGTCCGCGGCTTCGTCGACAACGTCCACGACTGGATGGATGCCGCCGACCTCATCGTCAGCAAGTCCGGCGGCCTCACCATGGCTGAAGCCCTCGCCAAGGGCCGCCCCGTGATGATCATGGATCCCATCCCCGGCCAGGAACAACGCAACGGCGAATACCTGCTGGAGACCGGCGCCAGCACCCGGGCGTTTGATCCCGCAGAGGCCGTCTGGAAAATCGGTGACCTCCTGCGGGATCCCGTTCGTCTGGCCACTCTCGCGGCGAACGCCCGCCGCCTCGGCCGACCCCACGCCGCCGGAAACATCCTCGACGACGTTCTCTCACGCCTCCACACCCGGCCTGTTGTTCCGTCCATTCTGTGATAAGGTAAGGCGGAGATGAAACTTGGGAGGCCATCTGAACCCCTTCGCAAGATCCGCGTGCTGGTAAACCCGAAATCCGGCATCGGCACCTCCTTCGACTCCTTCTGGGGTCTCGTCGAAAAATACTGGGGCGGACGCCACGCCAATGTCACCTATCAGTTCAGCAACGACATCGCCGATGGTCGCCTCAAGGCGAAACATGCCCTCGAAGACGGCGTCGACACGATCCTCGTTGCAGGCGGCGACGGCATGGTCAACAGCATCGGCAGCGTACTCGTCCACACCCCCGTCGCCCTAGGCGTCATTCCAACCGGCAGCGGCAATGGCTTCGCCCGCCACTTCGGGATCCCTCTGGACATTCCCAGCGCGGTCGAGTCTCTCGCGCGCACCCGCCGTCGGACCATCGATGTCGGCACCGTCAACGGCCACCCCTTTTTTGTCACGTGTAGTCTGGCCTGGGACGCCGCCATTGTTCAGCGCTTCGAGGCTTTTCCCTTTCGCGGAATCGCCCCCTATGTCTTTGCCGCCGCCGCCGAATGGTTCACCTACGAAAACCAACCCATTCACGCCACGCTCGACGGCGCCCCTACCCAGATCTTTCCCAATCCCATCCTTTTCACCGTCGCCAATCTCACTCAATACGGCGGCGGAGCCCAGATCGCGCCCAAGGCTCGCCCCGACGACGGCTTCATGGAACTCGTCGTCACCCTGCGCCCCGACCTTCCCCTGCTCCTCCTCAACATCGCCCGCCTGTTCAACGGCACAATCGACCAACTTCCCCAAATCACCACCCGCCGGTTCCGAATCCTCGACATCCATCGCGCCAAGGCCATGCCGATCCAGATGGACGGCGAACTCGTTGACGCCGGACGCGACATCCAGGTCCGCCTTCTTCCCAAGGCCCTCACCGTTCTTGTTCCCGGACGCCCTTCCGCCTGATCACCATACTCTCCGGACTCATCCCCACTTCATTATTATGTGGCGGCGTGCAGTTCTTCTGCTCCCTCTCAAAAATTGGATATTGGATATTGATTATTGGACATTGAAGATTCAGGTACGTTGGATCAACGAATCAGCAATGCGCCCCGTAACCCTCCAGGGACCATGGAATTTTCTCGCCATGTCCGAATCAAGCGCCGATAGTTTTCTGTGCGGATGACCCCACCGCAGGAGAACTCTCATGAAGGATTTCATTCTCGCTCTTGACCAAGGCACAACGAGTTCCCGCGCCATCTTGTTCAACCACGATCTGGACATGGTGGCCTCCGCCCAGCAGGAATTCCCCCAGCTCTACCCCCAACCCGGCTGGGTCGAACACGATCCCGAAGCCATCTGGCAATCGCAGCAGAGCGCCCTGTTCACCGCACTCGGCCGCGCCGCCTGCTCCCCCGATTCCATCGC
>CAYNHA010000135.1:0-16927 GCA_964397035.1 uncultured Verrucomicrobiota bacterium | reverse complement strand
TTGATGCGGCCCCAGCTCATGTCCGTGATGTGCAGCAGGCCGTCCATGCCGTTGAGGTCCACGAACGCGCCGAAATCGGTGATGTTCTTCACCACGCCGCGGCGGGTCTGGCCGGGCTGGATTTCCACCAGCAGTTTCTTCTTCATTCCACGGCGCTGTTCCTCGATCAGGTCGCGGCGCGACAACACGATGTTGCGGCGTTCCTTGTTTATCTTGAGGACCTTGCACTCGAGGGTCTGGCCCATGAATTCGTCGAGGTTGCGCGTGGGCACCACGTCGATCTGCGATCCGGGCAGGAAGGCATCCACGCCCACATCCACCAGCAAACCGCCCTTGACCTTGCCTTTGACGACGCCGGAGACAATGGCGCCTTCTTCGCAGGTGGACAAGACATTGTCCCAGTTGCGCTGCTGTTCGGCGCGCGCCTTGCTCAGCACCACCATGCCGTGCTCGTCCTCGAGGCGCTCCAACAGCACTTCGACTTCGTCGCCCACGTGGAGCTCGCTCAAATTGGTGAATTCGGTGGCCGGAAGCAGCCCTTCCGACTTGTATCCGATGTTGATCAGCACTTCCTGCGGACGGATCTCGACGATCTGCCCCTTGACCAGCGCGCCTTCCTTGAACGTGCGCATGGTTTCTTCGTACATCGCCATCATTTTGGCGCGTTCGGCGTCGACTTCGACGACCGGTTTCTTCGTTGTTTTCTTAGCCATGACTCTTGAGAGGTTAATGACTCCGGACTTTCTTGTTTCCAGGTCCGCGGCCGAAAGTCCACTGAAGCGCCGGCGAACAGGTGTTCCGTTCCAGGATTGCCCTGGAAGCATGGAACGCCGCATGAAACCACAGGAAAGGGGCCTGTACAAGCCCAAAAAAAGGAAATTTTCGGGAGGACGCCTCAGCCTTCGGCTTGGGCGGCGGGACGGAAGTCCTGCAAATGCATTTGCAGGTATTCCTGTCCGTTGTAGCGATTCAGGATGAGGTTGAAGGCGATGTCCAAAGGCCCGGCAGGCACTTCGCGGTCCCCCATTCCAAAGCCGATGGCTTCCCGCTGCTTGCCGCCCATCTGGAAGAGAATCTTGAGGTGCTTTCCGCCGATGACGCGCGGCGGGAAGACCGGCACGACGCTCCGGACCGCCCACACGGGAAGCGGATTGGAGTGACCGAAGGGGCGAAGGCGGTTCTGGTCGTGATAGAGGTGGTCGTTGATGTCGCCGGGCTCGATCCACGCATCCACCAGCAGTTGGCGGCGCTGATCGCCCTGGCTGAGGGTGGCCGCGCACACGTCGTTGAAACGGGCCGAAAATTCGTCAATGCGGGTCTGGTCCACTTCGAGGCCCGCCGCCATGGCATGGCCGCCGTAGCGGCGCAGCATGGGAGAACACTGCTGCAAGTGGCTGAGCAGGTCGAAGCCGGGGATGCTGCGGCAGGAGCCGCGCCCCACCCCGTCGGGATCCATGCCAATGACCACCACGGGCCGGTTGTAGCGGCTGGCGATGCGCGAAGCCACGATCCCGATCACGCCGGCATGCCAGTTGGGATGCGCCACGACCAATCCGAAATCCCTGTCGGCATCGAACCGGCGGTCCAGATCCTCGCAGGCTTCTCCCACGATGCGGTCTTCGATTTCCTGCCGCTTGCGGCTGGAGTCGTCGAGCTGCTGCGCCAGAATGCGGGCGCGGGGCTCCTGCTCGGTCAGAACCAGCTCCAGCGCCGCCTCCGCATTGCCCAGGCGGCCGGCAGCATTGATGCGCGGGCCGATCATGAAGCCAATGTGGTACGTGTCCACCGGCCCCGTGATGCCGGCGGCCTCGATCAGGGTCCGCAATCCAACGGATTTCGTTTCGTTGAGCAACTTGAGCCCGTGATAGACCAGAATGCGGTTTTCCTTCAGCAGCGGGACAATGTCGGCCACGGTGCCAACGGCCACCAGCTCCATGAAGGTCTTCAGGTCCAGCTTTTCGGCGACTTCCATCTGGCGTTTCCGCCCGGCCTTGATGAGCCCGTGGCACACCTTGAAAGCCACGCCCACGCCGGCCAGCATCCGGATATCCTCGGGACAGCCTCCCAGCTTGGGATTCACAATGGCGCAGGCATCGGCAACGCCTTCCGCGGCGGGCTCGTGGTGATCGGTCACGATCACGTCAATGCCCAGGCGCGCCGCCTCTTTCACGGCTTCGACGGAGCTGGTTCCGCAATCCACGGTGATGATGAGATTGGGATGATAGGATTCCACGCAGCGGTTCAGGGTTTCCACGCCCAGCCCATAGCCATCCTCGATCCGATGCGGCAGAAACGGCACCGCCACGGCGCCCAGACCGCTCAGGACCTGAATCATCAGGGCCGTAGCGGTCACGCCATCCACGTCGTAATCGCCATAGACCAGGATGGAACTGCCCTGCTCGATGTGGGACAGGATCAGGTCCACGGCCTTCGCCATACCTGGCAGGACAAAAGGATCGGTCAGGTCCGCCAAACGCGGCTGCAGGAAGCGGTCGATTTCCTCCCGGTCGGTCAGCCCGCGCGCCACCAGCGCGCGGGCCATGGCCTTCGAAAAGCCGTACGACTCGACGATGCCGTCCACCACGGCGGCGGCGGCATCGGCGGTCAGCCAGCGCTTTTCGGAGCGAGCAAGCATGCCAAGCTATTTCTTGGCAGGAGCCGCTTCGGTCTTGGGACGCACCGCCAGCATGACCGGCGAGGCGATGAAGGCCGAGGCGTAGGTGCCCGCCACCACGCCGATGAACAGGGCCAGAGCGAAATCGAAGATCGCGCCGCCGCCAAAGACCATCAAGGCCGCCACGCTCAGCAAGGTCGTCATGGACGTCAGCAGCGTACGGGACAGCGTGGAGTTGATGCTCTCGTTGACCACGGCGTTGTCCAGGCGTCCGGCGCGGAGCTTGCGCGTCTCACGAATGCGGTCGAACACCACGATGGTGTCGTTGACGGAATAGCCCAGCACCGTCAGCAAGGCTGCGATGCTCGTCATGCTGAGCTGGCGGCCCAGCAGGCAATAGATTCCAATGGTCAGGAGGATGTTATGCAGCAAGCCAACCACGGCGCCGATGGCGAACGAAAACTCGAAGCGGATCGTGATGTAGATGATCATCCCCAGCAGCGAAAGGCCGATGGCGATCAAACCGCTGCGCTGGAGTTCGCGGCCCACCTGCGGACCGACGGTGTCTTCCTGGACCAGCTTGAAGCCGTTTTCGGCGAATTGTTCCGCCATGACCTTCTGGGCCAGGGCTCCCTCTTCGGGACTCGCGACCTTGACCGCCAGAACTTCGCTTTGCTCCTCGCCCGCGCCATTGCGCTGATACTGAATCGGCACATCGCGGATTCCCGCCGCCCCGAAGGCTGCACGGAGCGTATCCACTTCCGCCTTCTTGGTGAATTCCATGGTGAGCTGCTGGCCACCCGTGAAGTCCACGCCGAAATTCGTCTGCCCGCGCTTGACCGCCACGACCAGAGACACCAGCAGAATGGCGATGGAGAGGCCGGCGGCGACAAACCGCTTGCCCATGAAGTCGATCTTGGTCTCCTTGACCCACTGGGTCATCTTCAGGTTGTGCAGCAGGCCGCGTTTTTCCAGCGAATCGAACACCATGCGCGTCACCACGATCGCGGTGTACATGCTGGCGATGATGCCGGCGGTCAGGGTGATGGCAAAGCCCTTCACCGGGCCGGATCCCATTCCGAAGAGGATCACCGCCGTCAACAGCGTGGTCAGGTTGGAGTCGAAAATGGTGGAGAACGCCTTGTCATACCCGGCGGAAAGCGCCGCGCCAAAGCGCTTGCCGAGCCGCATTTCCTCGCGAATGCGCTCGAAAATCAGCACGTTGGCATCCACGGCCATGCCCACGGTCAGCACGATACCGGCGATGCCCGGCAGCGTCAGCACCGGCAGGCTCACACCGGAGCTGCCCATTCCCGCCCCGCCGATCAGGCCGAAGAAGCCCGCCGTGACGATCATGCCCAGGGGCAGCAAGAGCAGATTCAGGACCAGCGCCAGCACCGCGACAATGCCGGCGAAGTGGTAATAGACCGCCATGAACAGCGCCACCGCCACGAAGCCGATCACCGCCGCCCGCCAGCCGCTCTGGATGGAATCCACGCCCAGCGTCGGATCCACAGTGCGCTCTTCCAGCACGCGCAGCGGCGCGGGCAGCGCACCGGCGCGCAGCACCAGGGCCAGGTCGCTGGCTTCCTCCAGCGTGAAGGCGCCCGAAATCTCAGCCTGCCCGCCCGGAATGGACTGGCGGATGTGAGGAGCCGAATACAAGGTTCCGTCGAGCACAATGCCCAGATAGTGGCGACCGTTCGGGTCGGGATTCTTGGCGCCGCCGGGCGCGTGGTCCGCCGTCACCTTCGCAAAAATCTTGCGGCCCTTGGAATCGAAGGCAATCTCCACGTTGTTCTGGTTGAACTGGCCGAATCCCACGTTGGCCGACTTGAGGCTGTCGCCCGTCAGCTCCGCCTTGCGGCTGACGTAGTACGGACGGAAATACTCCTTGTTCTCGATCACTTCCTTTTCCAGCAGGAGGTCATAGCCGGCCTTTTCCTCGAAGCGGCGCAGCGCGGCGCGTTCGGCCTCGGACGGCGTAGGGCCCTTGCGGACCCACAAATCACCATTGCCGCGGCCGGGCATCGAGACGATTTCGTATCCGCTCGGCACCTTGCGGTCCTGGAAGAGGTTCTTGATCAGCTCATCGTTCTTCGGATGCACCATGCGGAATTCAAGGAAGGCGGCCTTGCGGATGTTTTCCGAGGCACGCAGCCGGTCCTCGGTCTTCATGCCGGGAATCTGCACCACGATGCGCTTTTCGCCATCGGGATAGATGTTCGGCTCGGCCACGCCCATGGAGTCCACGCGGTTGCGGATGACTTCCAGCGCGCGCCCGCGGGCATCGGAAAGGGAACCTTCCAACCCCTGGGAATCGTCGATCTCCAGCGTATAGCTCGTTCCGCCCTGCAGGTCCAGGCCCAGTTTGATTTTCTCCTTGGGGGGCGAAATCAGCGCCACGCTCCATGCCGTCGCCACCACCAAGATCAGCCATTTCCAGATTGATGCCTTCATATTCCTCTGTTTCCCGTTTACTACCCCGGCGAAAGCGCCGGAAATTCCCAAGCCTTGTTGCCGCTCCGATCCGGATGGATCAGGACGGCACGTCCTTGTCGCCCACTTCGCCCTTTTCGAGCACCTGAGAGACCGAGCTGCGCACGATCTCCACCTTGACGTTGTCGGAGATCTTCACGATCAGGGTTTTCTCCTTCACGTTGGCCACCGTGCCCAGGAAACCGCCGGCGAACAGCACCCGGTCGCCTGTCTTGACGGCATTCAAGAGCGCCACCCGCTCCTTTTCGCGCCGCTTCTGGGGACGAATCAGCATGAAATAGAACAAGGCCACCATCAGGCCCAGCCAAACGAACATGAAGACGCTCGACTGCTGGGCGCCACCGGCACCGCCGGCCGGACTGGGAGCCATTGCCAACAACGAAAAAACGTTCATCTTTCCTTCTCTCCTCTTTGCCGCACCTTACGCACCGGCGGCGGCCACCGGTTCCGGCGGCTTCGGCCCGTACACCCGGGCCGTCTCCGCGCGGAACTCCTCAAACCTGTCCTCCCGGAGGCTGGCGCGCATCCGGGCAATGAAATCAAAATAGCTGTGCATGTTGTGCAGCGCCGTCAGCCGCACGCCCAGGATCTCGTCCACGTTCAGCAGGTGCCGCACATAGCCCCGGCTGAACCGCTGGCACGTCGGGCACGTGCACCCGTCTTCCAGCGGACGCTCATCCATGCGGTGCAGAGCCGCCCGCACCGAATAGCGCCCGTTGCGCGTGAACACCGTTCCATGCCTCGCCAGCCGTGTCGGCATCACGCAATCGAACATGTCCACGCCGCACGCCACCGACTCGGACATCTGCCAGAACTGGCCGACGCCCATCAGGTAGCGCGGACGCTCCCGCGGCAGGAAATCCACCGTCATCCGCACGCCCGGCATGATCAGGTCCTCCGGCTCGCCCACGCTCACGCCGCCGATGGCAAACCCATCGAAGGCGCCGAGCGCCAGCAGGCCCTTGGCGCAGCGTTCCCGCAATCCGGGATACACGCCACCCTGGACAATGCCGAACACCAACTGCCCCGGCGCACGGGGCTGTTGGGCACAGTTGGCCGCCCACGATAGGGTGCGGTCCACCGCTTGGCAAGCGTATTCCGGGGTGCAGGGGCACGGCGGGCACTCGTCGAAAACCATCGCAATGTCCGATCCCAGCGTCCGCTGGATCGCCATGCTCTCCTTGGGCCCCATGAACATCTTGGTGCCATCCAGATGCGACTGGAACCAAACCCCCTCCTGCGTCATCTGGCGCAGCTTCGTCAGGCTGAACACCTGGTAGCCCCCGCTATCCGTCAAAATCGCCCGCTTCCAATCCGCGAACCGGTGCAGCCCCCCGAACTTCTCCATCACCGCCATACCCGGCCGCACATTGAGGTGGTAGGTGTTGCCCAGCAGGATCTCGCAATTCAGCGCCTCCAGCTCCCAGGGCGCCATCGATTTCACCGTCGCCTGCGTGCCCACCGGCATGAAGACCGGCGTATCCACCGGCCCGTGCGCCGTCCACAGGCGTCCCAGCCGCGCCTTGGAATGCGCATCCTCGTGCAAAATCTCGAATGTGCCGATATCGGGCATATCCGCGGCACTCTACCTGCACCCTCCCCTGTTGTCGAGAATTCAGAAGGCCTCCGCTCCCATTTCAATTTTCGCGCACAGTGACCTAAAAATGTGACATTTCTCCATTCCCGTTGTAGAGTATGGCCATCGAAACCGCGGAAACCGCTCCAGGTTCCCCGCGGGCGGCAACGGAAAAACGAAAGGAACCGAAACATGATCAGCAAACGCATGGCGAAAGAAATCAACGCCCAAATCAACCGCGAATTCTTCTCCGCCTTCCTCTATCTCGCCATGGCCAACGACGCCATCGACAAAGGCTATCTGGGAACCGGCAAATGGATGAGCATCCAGTTCAAGGAAGAGCAGGAACACGCCCTCAAGTTCGCCAAGTATCTCCAGGACCAGGGCGTCAAAGTCGAACTTGCCGCCCTCCCCGCCCCCAAGAAAGTCTGGAAAGGCATTCTCGACATGTTCGAAGAGGCCCTCGTCCACGAGAAAAAAGTCACCGCCTGGATCTACGGCCTGAACACCCTCGCCATCCGCGAGAAGGACTACGCCACCCAGAGCATGCTCAAGTGGTTCATCGACGAGCAGGTCGAGGAAGAAGCCAACTGCAACGAAGCCATCAGCGCGCTGAAGCTCAACGCCACCAGCGCCACCGCCACCTACATGGTGGACCGCCACATCGGCAAGCGCGGCGAGCACTAACCCGCTCCACTCGCCCACGGCGGGAGGCCCAGCGCCTCCCGCCTTTTTTTGTTCCTCCCCTGCCCCGCCCCGACTATCACTTATAATTATAAGTGATAGTCCTGTTTTTCCACACAATGGAAAACATTTTCGCCATTTTTCCACACAATGGAAAAAATGTTTCCACACTGTGGAAAACTTTTTTAGGATGCCGCCATGAGCCTTTCACGAATCGGGTTGCGCGCTGTTTTCCTGCTGGCGTCCTTCTCCGTTGTGCCGCTGGCGGCCCGGGCGGACGAATCGATCCTCGTGATGTCCTTCAATCTGCGCTACGCCTCCGCGCCCGACGGCGACAACGCATGGAATAACCCAAACCAATCCCCCCAGCGACGCGATGTGGTGGTGGACGTCATCACCAACCGGAATCCCGACGTGATCGGATTCCAGGAGGGCGAAGATGCCCAACTGGACGAACTCGCCTCCCGTCTGCCGGCCTATGAGTTTGTTCGCCGCCGCCCCAGCGGAGGCAACGGCGCGGAAAATGCGGCCTTTGCCTTCAAAACCAATCGCATCGAGATGCTGGACCGCGATGTCTTTTCGCTCGGCCCCAATCCCGGCGGCGGCTACTGGAACAACACACCCGGCACCCATTTCCAGCCGTATGTGTATTTCCCCAACATGGGTCTGGGCTTTCCCCGTCTGGCGCTGTGGGGACGCCTTCGCTGGCGCGCCACCGGCCAGGAATTTCTCTTCCACACCACCCACTTCGATTTCAACGATGGGCCCCAGGTTGCCAGCGCCCGCCTCATCGTGGACAATGCGCAGGAACGCAACGACCGCATGCCGATGTCCCCCCTTTCCATCGTGGTCGGCGATTTCAATTCCTACCAGGGAAACAACGACTGGAAACTGTTCACCGGCGCCTACACAAACGATGGCATCACCGGCGACTACACCGACAGTTGGTGGCAGGTCAAAGCCACTTGGAATCAATCGGGGACGTTCCACGGGTTTGCCGGCGGCACGCCGTCCGAGTCCCAACGCATCGACTGGATCCTCCACCGCGGCGGCTTCGTAGCCACGCAAATGGTGGTGGTCACCGACTCCGTGCTCGCCACCCATCTCTCCACGTCGGCCACCCGGACGCAGTGGCCTTCCGACCACTATCCGGTGCTGGCTTGGCTGCGCCTTCCACCCGTTGCGCCGGATGCCGACCACGATGGGTTGCCGGACTCATTGGAGCTGTCTCGGACGGGCTCGCTTCCGGCCGTTCCCGATTCCGACGGGGACGGACTGCTCGACGGGCAGGAGGACCTGGACGGAAATGGCATCATGGACGGTGGTGAAACGGATGCGCTCGAGGGGAACGACCGACAACTGCCGACGGACATCCGGGACCATTCGATGAACGGCGTGCGCGACTATGCCGCGGCGCTGGTCGCCTCGCACGGGCTCGAGTTGTACAGCCGCTTTGACGGGCGCTACCTCTATGTGGCCACGCAGGATGCCGGCGAAGGCAACGACCAGTTCATCTTCGTCACCACCAACCCCGCGGCCAGCGTCGCCGCGCCTTGGGCGAAGTCCGGCCAGGCGGCCCCGTGGCTGGCCTACCTGGCCGATGAAAACGATTCCGCATTTTCGGGATGGTTCGACGCCTCCGGCAATTGGATCACCAACGTGTTCCAGGCTCGCGCCGTCACCTATTTTGAAAATGGCGGCCGCCTGGAGGGAGTCATCGATCTGGCCCGTCTCCTCGGCGCAGGGTTCACCAATGCCTTTTACATCGCGGCGGCTCCCTATGCCACGGCCGATGGCGGAGCGCTCATCGCCTCCGCGCAAGCGCCCGAAGGCAACGGCGATGGGAATCTCGTTGGCGTGACTGAATTTGTCCGCGTGGATCCCGGCGACCAGGATCACGACGGCATCAACGACTTTTGCGATCCGGACCGGGATGGCGATGGATTGAATGAGGCCTGGGCCGCAACACAGGGGTTGCCGGCCGGTTCCGGCGCGGCGGATGAGGATGGCGATGGAGTCTCCAATGCGCACGAATTCCGGGCGGGCACAAACCCCACCAACCCGTTGTCGGCCTTCAAGCTTTCGGGGCAGACTTCCACTGGCCTGGCCTGGTCGGCCGTGCAGGGGAAGCGCTATGCGATGGAAACTTCCAGCAACCAATCCACGTGGGCGGCAATCGCAACCAATCTCTTCACCACAAATTTCCCGGAAGCCATCCTCCTCATCCCCTATCTTCCGAACTCATCATCCGTCTGGGTGCGGTTGAAGATCGCGCCGTGAACGGGCGCTAAAACTGGAAGTAGATGTAGGGAGCCTGCTGGTTGACGGCGAACAGGAAGGTGGCGGCCACCAGCAATCCCCAGGCCGCTGCGCGGACCGGCCACGCCACGCGCGCCCACTTCTCGTTCAGTCCGCCGTATTCCTGCCAGCATTCCATCCCCAGCCAAATCACCAGCATCGCGCCATACACGCCCAGCGTCCAATCCAGAGGCACAACGGGGCCATCGTGAAGGCCCACCCCGGCTCGGAACATCTTGCCGATGGTCGCCACATCCGGACTGCGGAAAAAGACCAGGCCGAAAATGTTGCACCAGAACGTGACGAACACGGAAACGCCCATCGCCAACGTGAATTTTCCCTTCACCGGTCGCGAGCGCTTTCCCTTTCTCTTCTGGTGAAACTTCCACGCGTAATATGCCGTGATCAGTATGGCGTGGTAGGCGCCCCAGAAGACGAAGTTCCAGCGGGCACCATGCCAAAACCCGCAGATCACCAGCACGACGGTGGCGTTCCAGGCGGCGCGGGGCCCGCCCCGGCGAAAACCGCCCAAGGGCACGAACACATAATCGTGAAACCAGCGCGTCAGCGTCATGTGCCAGCGATTCCAGAATTCGGCGATCGAAACCGACACGAGGGGGCGGTTGAAGTTTTCCGCCAGATGCACGCCAAACAGGCGCGCCGAGCCAATGGCAATGCTGGCATAGCTGGCGAAGTCGAAATAGATCTGCCCCGCAAACGCAATGACACCCATCCATGTGGCCAGCGCCGAATACTGGCCGGGGGCGGCGAAAACGGCATCCGTCAAAATGCCCAGACGGTCCGCCACTACCAGCTTGAGGAACAGCCCCGTGAAAATGCGCTTGGCGCCGGCCACGATGTCGTCCAGGCGGAACGGGTGGAACGTGTTGAGCTGCGGCAGCAAATGTCCTGCGCGCTCGATGGGCCCCGCCACCAACTGCGGGAAGTAGCAGACGTAGAGCGAAAAGGTTCCCAGATTCCGCTCGGCGGGAATTTGCCGGCGGTAGACATCGATGGAATAGCTCAGCGTTTGAAAGGTGTAGAACGAAATGCCCACCGGCAGGATGAACCCCATCGGGGCCCAATGCCCCTCAAAGCCCAGCAGATGCCCAAGCCCCACCACGTTGGAGCCCAGAAAGTCGCCGTATTTGAAAAACCCGAGCATGCCGAGATTCCCCAGCAAGCTGCATCCCAGCAAGGCCCGGCGGCCCTGCGGATTTTCGGTCCGCTCCAGCCCGAGCCCCACGAGGTAGTCCAGCACGGTGGAGGCGAAAATCAGAATGCCGTAGACGGGTGTATCCCAGCAGTAGAAGAGGTAGCTGGCCACGAGCAGCATGATCTGGCGACCGCGCAAAGAAAGCGCCGCATGCAGCAGCAGCACCACGATCAGGAACACGGCATAGGTATAGGTGGCGAACAGCATGCCTATTTCCCCATTTCCGACGCGATGCGTTCTTCCAGAAGGGCCGCCATGCGCTTATGGTTGCGGTCCTGCAAGTGGTTGCTGGTGATGAAATCCTCGGGAGGCAGCAGCTCGGTCAAATCCCAGAACGGCAATCCGGCCTCGTCGGCCAGCCGCTTCAAATCCGCGCGGAAGGCCGCCACCCAGGGGCCCTCCCGTCCATCGGCAAACGTGGATCGCAGCGGAGAAGTCGCCACCAATTTGTGCCCGGCAGGCACTTCCGCCAGTTGCGCGATGAACTCGCCCAGCAGGACGGCGGACTTTTCGTCATAGGTCAAATCAAGCTGGCTTTCGCCGTTCCCTTGCAGCGGGGAGGTCACAGGCGCGGTACGGGCCTCGCCGCGCAACTGCCAGAACCGGTAGGTGGTGCGAGGGGCATAGAACGCCTTTTGGGCACCCGGGAAGCGCGTATCCAGCCAGGACCAAACATAATCGCGAAGCCGCAGCAGCGGCAGGCGCTGCGTGACCCAGGCCGTCAGTACGTCTTCCACGCGCCCATGCCGACGCCAGAAGGAAAGCGGCAACCGGGAAGCCATGAGGCCCGTGGTCAGGAGCTGGGGGATGTCAGTCCGGCAAAACGAAAACCCCTTGTCGAAATTGTCGGCGCGGTAGTCCGCGCTTCCCGAAATCGAAATCAGCCACGTGGGTTTTTCTTCGCGAAGCCGGGCCGCCAGAGCCATGTATTCCATCGGCGTGACGCCATCCAGGGAGAAATTCAGCACTTCCCAGTGTTCCACGCCGCCGGTTTTCCGTTCGTTCAGCAGGGCTTCGAGGCGGGCCGGATAGACCTTCTGCGCGGGATATTCCCCGCCGTAGCCCTGCGAATTCGAAATCAGCACCACGCGCGCCGTGTGTTCACCCGAATCCATCGCCCCCACATAGTGCGGCCAGTCGCGGAACCGGTACGGATTGCGGCTTTGATCCACGCAACTGGCGGGCGGAGGCAACAGGAGAGCCGCCAGCCCGCAAGCCAGCATCACGACCGCCAGCGCGATGCCGCCGCCGATCGCCACCCGCACGATATATCCTCGCCTGCTCATAGAGAGGCGCGTGATACCAACGCCACCCTCAAAAAGCAAGTTTGATCCAAGGACGAATGGCGAAAGCCTACGGATAAATCCCGCGAAGGGCCGCCGCCTTGGCCACGCGACTGATGGCCAGAATCTGGGCGGCGGTGCGCAGATCGCATTTTTCTCGGGCCGCCACGTCGTAGACATCGTGGAAGGAACGCATCATCAGCCGGTCGAGGCTGCGGTTCACATCCTCCTCATCCCAGAAGTTGGCCTGCAGATCCTGCACCCATTCGAAATAGGAAACCGTGACGCCACCGGCATTGGCGAGAATGTCCGGCACCACCACGGCACCCGACTTGGCCAGGATTTCGTCGGCCTCCGGCGTGGTCGGTCCGTTGGCGCCTTCCACGATGATCTTGGCCTTCACCGAACCGGCATTCTCGGCCGTGATCTGGTTTTCCAGCGCGCACGGCGCCAGAATATCCACCGGAGACGCGAGCAGGCGCGCATTGGCGGCCGCCACGCCGGACATGTATTCGCCACCGGCAAACCCTTCGAGATGCCGTTTCGGATGGCTCTTCACGTGCGCCAGAAGGGCCGGGATATCCAGTCCACGCGGATTGAACATGCCGCCCGCCGCATCCGTCACCCCCACGACCTTGAAGCCTTTTCCATGCAGGAATTTGGCAGCCGATCCCCCCACGTTGCCAAACCCCTGGATGCCCACCGTGCTCTGCGCGGGACGCAGGCCCATGCGTTCCGCCGCCGCAATCAGCACCGTGGCCACGCCGCGCCCGGTCGCTTCGCCGCGGCCCTGGCTGCCGCCGATTTCAATGGGCTTGCCGGTGACAACGCCGGGGACGGAATAGCCCACGGTCATTGAATAGGTATCCATCATCCAGGCCATCGTCTGCGGGTTGGTGTTCACATCGGGCGCGGGAATGTCCTTGGCGGGACCGATGATGATCGAAATCTCGCTGGTATAGCGGCGTGTCATGCGCTCGATCTCGCCGAGGCTCATGCCGGAGGGATCGCACACAATGCCGCCTTTGGCGCCACCATAGGGCAGGCCGATCACCGCGCATTTCCACGTCATGAGCATGGCGAGCGCCTTCACTTCGTCGAGCGTCACGCCGGGGTGGTAGCGCACGCCGCCCTTGGTGGGGCCGCGTTCGGAGTTGTGCTGGACACGGTAGCCCTCGAACACCGTCACCCGTCCATCATCCATCCGGATGGGAACCGAAACGGTCAGCGAACGCTGGCAGTGGCGCATCTTGGCGTGGATGTTGGGGTCGAGGTTCATCCGCTTCGCCACCATGTCCAACTGCTGGCAGGCCATGTTCCAAAAACTGAAGTTCGCGCTCATGGAATTCCTCCGGTTGTGGGTTGTGTCGTTAGGATAGTCCTCCGGCCTCCTCTTGGAAAGAAAATCCAGCCCGCCCCGCAGGGCAAAACATCAGCCCGCCGTCAAAATCTGGAAGGCGATTTCGCGGGACCGGCTGGACAGGTCGGCGTGATGTTCGAGCAGGCCGCCCAGGAGCGTCCGCACCTCCCGGAACACGCGTTCGGGCAGCGAAGGCGGGGGTGTGCCATCGCGCATTTGTCGAAGGGCCAGAAGGGCGGCCGCGGAGAGCCCCGTTCCCTGCCCGGCGGCACAGGTTTCGCACAGGACTGCACCATGGGCGACATCCCAGCGCGCGGCCGTCCCGCCGCGAAGATCGGCGCGGCATCGGGCACAGGCATCCCACCCCGGGGCCAGCCCCAGTTCGCGGAGAAGCAACAGTTCAAAATGAACCAAGAAGGCCGGCCCCGGCGTGCGGCAGGCCAACCGGTCCAGCGTATTCGACAGCAGGGCAAACAAGCTCGCGGGAGCCGAACCCATGGGCAAGGCCCGGTCCATCACGCCGGCGGCGTAGGAAGCCGCCGCGCACGCCCTCCAATCGGTGCGGAAAGCCGGACGAATCTCCAGCGGAAAACATTCCTTGAGAATATGCAGATTCTGGTGTTCGCGCGCATAGAACAGGAGTTCGCAGGTGTAGAACAAATCGTACTGCCCCAGGAAGGGGCTGCGGTCCCGCTGGCTCCCCTTCACCATCGTGGCCATCTTGCCATGCGTGGCCGAAAGCCACACCACCACGCGCGAGGTGTTGCCAAAGGGATGAATCCGCAGGGCGATGGCGTCATCCTGAAGAATCATGGCTCGACAATCCCGGCGTAGGCTTGCGGATCGGCATCCAGCCACGCGGTTTCGCGGCGGCGCATGGCGCGGCGGCGGGCGGGCGTATCGTCGTCATGGCCGGCCAGGTGGTCGAGGCCATGCGCCAGATAGAGCGCCAGTTCGCGGGCGGGGCCGCCCGCACGGCGCGCGCCCTCCTGCAAGGCGCGTTCGGCGTTGAGGACCAATTCCGCCGTGGCGAGACAGACGCCGGGAACGGCCTCGTAGGCTTGCGCCACCACATCGGTCTGCAGGCGAACGCCGAAGCATCCGGCCTTGTAGTCGGGCATTTCGGCGTCGTCCGTCAGGACGATCGTCAGTTCGCCAAAGGGGTTGGGCCGGGCATCAGGCGGAAACGCCCGGGCCGCCAGCGACCGGACCAGCCGCCGAAACGCCACCCAGCGAAGCGGAAGCGCCCGCTGCCGGTTGAGCAAGTGAATCTTCACGGGGATAGGGATTCCTTCCATGCAGGATATTCGTCAGCGAAAACACAAAGGAAGCGCGGATGTCGTGCAAGTCCTTGAGCGTGACGGGGCAGTGGTCCAGTTGCCCGTCGAGCAATTTGTCGCGCATCAAGGTTTCCACCATCTCGGCAATGCGGTTGGGCGTCGGCTTCTCCAGCGAGCGGGAGGCGGCCTCCACCGTGTCGGCCAGCATGAGGACGGCCTGTTCGCGGGTCCACGGCTTGGGGCCGTCATAGCGGAAAGAATGCTCCAGCCCCGAATCCTCGGCCATGCCGGCGTCCTTCAGCGCCCGCTTGGCCACTTGGTAGAAATAGGAAGTCAGCGTGGTGCCATGGTGCGTGGCAATGACATCGCAAACGGGTTGCGGCAACTTGTGGCGCTTGGCCAGCGTGAGCCCCTCCTTTACGTGCGACTGGATCACCAGTGCGCTCATACTTGGCGCCAGATTGTCGTGGGGATTCTCTCCGCCGCGCTGGTTTTCAATGAAGAATTCCGGCTTGGCCAGCTTGCCGATGTCGTGAAAGTGGGCGCACACCGCCACAAGCAGGCCATTGGCGCCGATGCGATTGGCGGCGGCCTGGCCGATCGCCCCCACCATCAGGCAGTGGTGATACGTGCCCGGCGCTTCAATGGCCAGGCGCTGCAGCAGCGGATGGCTCATATCCGTCAGCTCCAGGAACGAAATGTCCGTGGTGTAACGGAAAAGCCATTCCATCAAGGGCAACAAGAGCAACGCCAGAAGCGCCGCCAGGCAGCCGCTGAGCACGCCTCCGGCCACCTGCATGAGAAAGGTGTTGGGCAGATGCTGGTACATCGCCGCCAGCGCCAGCGCCATCACGCCCTTGAGCAGCCCCACGCCAAACCCGGCCCGCATCACCTGCGACCGTTTGCGGACGTTGCGCAACAGCACCACCGCCATGACCGATCCGCCCAGCCCCAGCAGGAGCATCTCGAAATTGCGGTCGAACATCAGGGCGGCCGAAAGTCCGCTCCACAACCCCATCGCCAGCGCCGCCGAGGGCCCCAGCATCAAAGCCGCCAGCATCGCCGACAGCGTAATGGGCATGACAAAGGGAACCAGCCAGGGGGAAATCCAGTTCAAGCTCACCGACACATAGTGGAACAGGCTTTCGATGGTGATCGCCAGCAGGCCCAGCAGCACCAGCAGCCACTTGCGGCGGGTGTGGGAATAAGCTCCGGGCTGTGTACTGTGCAGCCAGCCCACGCACACCACCAGCACAATCAGCATCAGCGAAGCATCCCCCGCCCTCTTCATCCGCCGATCCGACACCGACTCGCGCTCCGCCATCCGTCGGTTGTAGGCATTGATCATCTCCACGGTCTGGGCATTCACCGTGGCCCGCTCTTCCATCAGCGTGGTCCCCGCCCGGACCGTCATCATCACCGGCTCCATCGTGCGCCAAACGGCCACGCGTCGCTCGTGCGTCGAACGCTCGTCATAGGCCAAATTGGGCCGAATGGAGGGCCGGACCAATCCTTCGAGCGTCTTCTCGGCCACTTCCACCCCCCGCGCCATTAATCGTTGATGGGCCTTCTTCACAAAAGATTCCAGCGCCATCTCCACCGAAGGCAGCACCGACAAATGCGTGGTCCTGTAGACGGGAGCGCCAGCGCCTTCCGGCATGGCCACAATGTCGATCGTCAGGCTTTGCGACAGTCCCTGGAATCCGCTTTCACGCTCCGCTTCCGTCAGGATGCCATTCATCCAAACCTCGGACAACGACTCCTTCAGATCGGTCAGAACATCCATTTCCCGTCCGGGAGGAAAGAGTCTGGCCAACGCCTCGCCCGGCACGGAAACACCCAGCAAGTCGGCCGCGACCGTCAGATCGGACTCCAGAGCTTTTTCGGAAACACCACGGTTCGTGCTTCCCGCGTCCACAATCCCGGCGGCGGGCGCCACCGAACCCCGGCGCAACGACAAGGCGCGGTCGGCCAGTTTTTCCTGAACCCTCCACGCGGCATTCAACAGCGCGGTCTGGATGGTAAACACCGGAACCGCCCGCTCCCCGGCCTGGCGGCGGAGCAATTCCGTTGCCGCCATGTTCACGCAATCAAAATCAACCGCGGCCACCACCGTG